>JBGPMJ010000159.1:0-6041 GCA_041486935.1 Candidatus Limnocylindria bacterium
CTGGCCGGCCGGTGGCTCGGCCGGCCTCCAGAACAACGTCAACATGCCGCGCATCCTGGCCACCGACGACGTCAAGTGGACCGGCGAGGGGGTGGCGGCCGTCGTCGCCGAGACGCCCGAGCAGGCCCAGGACGCGCTGGAGCACGTCGCCGTGGACTGGGAGCCGCTGCCGGCCGTGGTCGATGCGGAAGCGGCAACCATGGATGGCGCGCCGCAACTCCACGAGAATGCGCCCAACAACGTCGTCTTCGACTGGACCGTCGGCGACCGCGAGGGCACGGACGCCGCCCTGGCCGCTGCGGACACGGTCGTCAAGCAGCGGCTCGTCAACCAGCGCCTCATCCCCAACCCATTGGAGACGCGGGGCGACATCGGCTGGTACAACCCCGGCACCGATGAGTACACGATCTGGATGTCGAGCCAGACGCCGCACATCATGCGCCTGCTCGTCGGCATCTTCACGATGGGCATCCCGGAGCACAAGCTGCGCTGCATCAGCCCGGACGTCGGCGGCGCCTTCGGCTCGAAGATCTTCTGCTACGCCGACTACGCGCTCGTGCTCCACGCCTCCAAGGCCATCGGCGGCCGGCCGGTCAAGTGGGTCGAGTCGCGGCGCGAGAACTACCAGGCCACCACCCACGGCCGCGACCACATCACCTACATCGAGGTCGCGGCCAAGAAGGACGGCGTCGTGACCGGCCTGAAGGTCAAGACGTACGCCAACCTGGGCGGCCGGCTCTCGACCATCGGCCCCGGCATCCCGACCACGCTCTACGGCCGCGTGCTCTCCGGCCCGTACAAGATCCCCAACGTCTTCTGCGAGGTCATCGGGGTCTACACCAACACGGTCTTCACCGACGCCTATCGCGGCGCGGGCCGGCCGGAGGCGACCTACGTCCTCGAGCGGGCCATGGACCTCGTCGCCGACGAGCTGGGAATCGACCCGGCCGAGATCCGGCGACGCAACTTCCTGCCGCCCGACTCGTTCCCCTATGCCAACCCCTCGGGCCTGTTCAAGGCCTCCGGGGGCGCCGAGATCTTCATCGACTCCGGCAACTACGAGCCCGCGCTCGACAAGGCGCTGGCGCACGCCGGCTGGGCCGACATGGGGGCCAGGAAGGCGGAGGCCAAGGCGCGCGGCAAGCTGCTCGGCGTCGGGCTCTCGACCTACCTCGAGATCTGCGGCGTGGCGCCGTCGAAGTGGATCGGCGCCGTCGGCGAGGGCTGGGGCGCCGCCATGTGGGAGTCGGCCAACATCAAGGTCCACCTGACCGGCAAGGTCGTGCTGACCACCGGCACGCAGCCGCAGGGCCAGGGCCACGAGACGACCTACTCGCAGATCATCGCCGGCCAGCTGGGCATCCCCGTCGAGGACGTCATCGTCCAGCACTCCGACACGCAGGGCACGCCGATGGGTTACGGCTCGTACGGCAGCCGCACGGCGGCTGTCGGCGGGACGGCGGCCATCAAGGCGGCCGACAAGATCAAGGCCAAAGCCAAGCTGTACGCCGCGCACATGCTCGAGGCCTCGCCCGACGACATCGAGATCGACGGCCCGAACTACCGCGTCAAGGGCTCGCCGGACAAGGTCAAGACGATCCAGGAGATCTCCTTTGCCCTGGGCCTCGGCTTCAGCCTCCCAGAGGGGATGGAGCCCTACCTTGACGAGACGGCCTACTACGACACCCCGAACTGCACCTGGCCGTTCGGCACGCACGTCGCCATGGTCGAGGTGGACGAGGCGACCGGCGAGGTCGATCTCGTGCGCTTCATCGCCGTGGATGACTGCGGCAACAAGATCAACCCGATGATCGTGGACGGCCAGATCCACGGCGGTCTTGCCCAGGGCATCGGGCAGGCGCTCTGGGAGGGCGCCGTCTACGACGACCAGGGCCAGCTCCTTTCGGGCTCGATGCTCGACTACGCGCTGCCCAAGGCGTCGCGCTTCCCAACCTTCGAGTTGGACGAGACGGTCACGCCCTCGCCGGTCAACCCACTGGGCGTCAAGGGCATCGGCGAAGCCGGCACCATCGGATCGACACCAGCGGTCGTCAACGCCGTCGTCGATGCGCTCTCGGGCTACGGCATCCGACACCTCGACATGCCGCTCACGTCGCAGAAGGTCTGGCATGCGATGCAGTCCGCGAAGGGAGGCCAGGCATGATCCCGGCGGCGTTCGCCTACCAGCGTCCGGCCTCGGTCGACGAGGCACTGCGCGCCATCGCGGCCGATCCAGACGCCCGAGTCCTCGCGGGCGGCCACAGCCTGTTGCCGCTCATGAAGCTGCGGCTGGCGAGGGCCGACAAGCTCATCGACATCGGTCGCCTCCAGGAGCTGAAGGGCCTCCGCTACGCCGCCGACGGCAGCGCGTCGGTGGGCGCGCTGACGACGTATGCGGAGCTGGCCCGGGCCACCCGGCTGGACTTCGTGCGCGAGGGGCTCCTCATGGCCGCGGACGTCCAGGTCCGCAACCGCGCCACGGTCGGCGGCGCCGTGGCGCACGCGGATCCGGCCTCCGACCTACCGGCCATGCTCATCGCCCTCGACGCCAAAATCGTCGTGCGCTCCTCACGCGAGGAGCGGGTCATCGCGGCAACAGACTTCTTCCTGGGACCCTTCGAGACGGCCATCCGGCCGAGCGAGCTGGTGATCGAGATCCGCCGGCCAGCCCTGCCGGCCGGCGCCGGCGGCGCGTACCGGAAGCTGGCCCAGCCGGCGTCCGGGTACGCCATGGTCGGCGTCTGTGCGATCGTCGCCCGGACCGGTGGTCGCATCGGACACGCCCGGGTGGCCCTTACCGGCGTTTCGGACTCGGCCTACCGGGCGACGGCCGTGGAGGAGGCGCTGGTGGGCACGGACGGGTCGGCGGAGGCGATCGCAGCGGCGGCCGCCAAGGCGACCGTCAACCGCACCATCAACCACGACATCCACGCCGACCGCGAGTATCGGACGGCGATGGCCGAGGTCTACACCCGCCGCGCGATCGAGGCCGCGCTCGCCCGCGCCGCCTAAGCCTCGGTGCGAACCGCGATCCTCCGGCCCGGCCGTCCGGCGCCCGCCGAGATGGTCGGGGCGGTCCTCGTGCGGGACCTCGTCGTCAGCGGCGAGCGCTGGTCGAAGGGCAGGCAGCTTGTGGCGGCCGATCTGGCGACGCTCGCCGTGGCCGGTGCCGTGTCACCGGGGATCGAGGCGCTGACGGTCATCGTGCCTGGTCCCTACGACCTGCACGAGGACGAGGCCGCCACCCGACTCGCGGCCGCCGTCGCCGGCCCCGGCCTCATCACCCGCGGCCCCAACGAGAGTCGCGTCGACCTGCTGGCCGCCGCGGACGGCGTCCTGCATGTTCGTACCCGCGAGCTGGAGCTGCTGAACCGGGTCGACCCACTGGAGGTCTTCACCGCCCTGGATGGCTCGATCGTGCAGGCCGGCCAACTGGTGGCCAGCGTCAAGATCGCGCCCCACGTCGTCGAGGCGTCCCTCGTCGAGGCCGGAGCGCGCCACGCCGGATTCGGCCAGCGGCCCATCGTCTGGCTGGCGCCCTTCCGCCCGATGCGTGTCGGCATCCTCGTCAAGGAATCGCTTCGCGCCGCCGACCGCGAGCGATTCGAGCGCAGCGTGCGGGCCAAGATCGAGTCGCTCGGTTCGACCATCGTCGGGCTGACCTACGCGCCCGACCGGACCTCCGAGGTCCAGGCGGCGCTGGCCGCCCTGACGTCTGGTCGCCTGGCCTCCCAAGTGATCCTGACCGCTGGTGGTCGGTCGACGGACCCGACCGATCCTTTCTTCGAGGCGATCGCCGCGCTCGGCGGCCGGGTCGTCCGACACGGCGTGCCGGCCCACCCCGGCTCGATGCTCTGGCTGGCGCGCATCCGGCGGACGGCGATCCTGGGCCTGCCGACCTGCGGTGCCTATTCCAAGGCCACGGCTGCCGATCTCCTTCTGCCGCGCCTGCTGACCGGCGAGCCGCCTACGCTCCAGACCGTCTCTCGGCTGGGCCATGGCGGCATCCTGACCCGCTCGATGCGTTTCCGCTTCCCGGCCTACGCGCGCGACCTCGAGGCGCCCGAGGGATGAATGGGCGACGGGCCGCGGGCCTCGAGGGCATCGGCGTCGGTGCGCGCGCGGGATGCGCCCCGTGCCTGCTCACCGGGTGAGCGAACGGACGAACGAGCGGGATGCGCCAGCCTCCCCGGGGCCGTCCTCCGCCCGATCGATCGCCACATGATCAGCCCAGCGAAGGAACGGCATGCCCATCCTGTTCAACCGCCCGGTTGAACGCCACGTGTGCATCCCGAGCCGAGGTGGACCGGGCCATGCGACGGCCGCGGTGTAGATTCGCCTCCATGACCACGACCGACGGCGCCCGCCCGGGCGCGACCCGCACCATCGAGGGCCTGCAGGCCGCCTTCCGCGAACGCGGCTACATCAGCGATCGCTCGCTTGCCACGACCGTCTTCCTGGCCCTGGAGCTGGGCCGCCCGCTCCTCGTCGAGGGCGAGGCGGGGGTGGGCAAGACCGAGCTGGCCAAGGTCCTCGCGGCCGCCCTGGAGACCCGCCTCATCCGCCTGCAGTGCTACGAGGGGCTGGACGTCAACACCGCCGTCTACGAGTGGAACTACCCGCGCCAGATGCTGGAGATCCGCCTCCTCGAGGCGCGCGGCGACATCGACCGGGCCAAGGCCCACGACATCTTCTCGTCGGACTTCCTCATCAAGCGGCCGCTCCTCCAGGCGCTCGAGGCCGACGGTTCCGGTCGGGCGCCGGTGCTGCTCATCGACGAGATCGACCGTGCCGACGAGGAATTCGAGGCGTACCTGCTGGAGATCCTCTCCGACTTCCAGGTCACCGTCCCGGAGATCGGCACGATCAAGGCCGAGTTCCCGCCGCGGGTGATCCTGACGTCCAACCGGACGCGCGAGGTCCACGACGCGCTGAAGCGCCGCTGCCTCTACCACTGGATCGACTATCCCTCGCCGGGCAAGGAGTACGAGATCGTGCTGACCCGCGTCCCGGGGGCGCCCGAGCGGCTGGCGCACGAGGTGGTGGCCTTCATCCACCGGCTGCGCGAGGCCGACCTGACGAAGGTGCCCGGGGTCGCCGAAACGCTCGACTGGGCGGCGGCGCTGCTCTCGCTCGGCGCCCGGGAGCTGTCGCCCGAGCTCGTCGACGAGAGCCTCGGTGTCGTCCTCAAGTACGAGGAGGACATCCGCCGGATCCAGGGCGACACCGCGCGCCGCTATCTCGCCGAGGCGACGGCGGGGGCTTAGGAGGAGCGTGCATCTGCCGGCCGATCCCGCCGTCGTGGCCACGCCGCTGGGCGAAGAGGTGGACGGGCGCCGGCTGCTCGGCGAGGCGGTCGGGTTCGGGCGTGCGCTCCGCTCCGGGGGGCTCTCGATCGACCTCGGGGCGGCCATCGACTTCGCGCGCGCCTTGACGCTGGTGGAAGTGGGCGACCGCGAGGAGGTCCGCGCGGCGGGCGCGGCGGTCTTCGTCCGACGGCGCGACGACCGCGAGGTCTACGAGCGCACATTCGCCCGCTGGTGGCGGCGCCGGGGGAGTCGACTGCCCTCGGACGGGCCGGCACTCCCGGCGCCGGAGCCCGACGCGGCCGATGATCGGGAGGGGCCCGCGTCCGCCGCCGAGGATGGGGCCGGCGTCCGGCGCGACGAGCGCCTGGGGATGCTGCTGCCGGCCGCCGGCGAGGACGGCGATGTCGCGGTGCCGCCGGGCCCGCTCACCATCGCGCCGGACGCCTTCTCCGCCACCGAGGCGCTGAGGCATCGCGACTTCGGGCGCATGACGGCGGCGGAGCTGCGCGACGCCGAGCGCCTCGTGGACCTGCTCGAGCCACGCCTCGAGCGGCGGCGGACCCGGCGCTACGAGCTCCATCGCCATGGCCGTCTGCTGGCGCCGCGGGCCATGTTCCGGCGCAATCTCGCGACCGGCGGCCAGTTCACCGAGTGGGTCTGGCGCCGCCCCATCCGCCGGCCCCGGCCGATCGTCGTGCTGTGCGACATCTCGGGCTCGATGGAGCGCCATGC
>JBGPMJ010000160.1:0-6029 GCA_041486935.1 Candidatus Limnocylindria bacterium
ACGATGACCCCGAGCGGGTTGAACCGCGCGATGTAGGCCACGATGATCGCCGTGAAGCCGTAGCCCGGCGAGATCGCCTGCTGCAGGCGGTGCACGACGCCGCTCACCTCGGCCATGCCGGCCAGGCCGGCCAGACCGCCGGAGATCATGAAGATGGCGATCGTGTTGCGCGCGATGTCGATGCCCGCGTAGCGCGCCGCTGACGGACTGTCGCCCGTGAGGCGGATCTCGTAGCCCCAGCGACTGCGCCTGAGGATGAACCAGAGGGCGACCGCAGCGGCCAGCGCGAAGGCGAGGCCGAGATGGACGGTCAGGCCGCCGAGGGCCGGGACCTGTGCGGCCAGGTCGGTCAGCCGCGGCAGCCAGGCCTCCCGGGGGAACTGCGCCGTGAGCTGGAACCCTCCCTCGCTCCATGGCCCGAAGACCCAGAAGGCGATCCAGAGTGCCGCGACGTAGTTGAGCATCAGCGTGACGATGATCTCGTTCACGGCCAGCCGCGCCTTGAGGAGCCCGGGGATGAAGCCCCACAGCGCGCCCGCCGCGAAGCCGGCCACGATCATGGCGGGGATGACCGCCAGCGCCGGGGCGCCCGGCGGCAGGAGCGGGACCAGCACGACCGCACTGGCGCCCCACGCGCCCATCAGGAACTGCCCCTCGGCGCCGATGTTCCAGAGGCGCATCCGGAAGGCCAGGGCGCAGGCGAGGCCGGTCAGGATCAACGGTGTCGCCTTGACCAGCGTGTCGGAGAGGACGCCGATGTCGCCGAAGGCCGAGTCGACGATGTGCAGGTACGAGCGGACCGGGTCGCCGCCGACCGCGGCCAGGATCAGGGCGCTGACGAGGAGCGCGAAGGCGACCGCCCCGAGCGTGGCCAGATAGGGCAGCCAGCGCGGCACGTCGAGGCGGCGCTCGAGCCGCACGGTGGGCCGGCTGCGGGCTGCGACCCCCTGCGGGGCCCCGGAGGCGGTCACGCCCCGGGCACCCCGGGCAGGACGGGAGCGACCGCGAGCGGCAGACCGCCGGTGCCGCCGGTCATCAACAGCCCGATCTCGTGGACGTCCGCCTCGGCCACGTCGAAGGTGCCCAGGATCAGGCCCTCGTAGATCACGGCCACGCGGTCGGAGAGGCCGAGGATCTCGTCGAGGTCCTCCGACATGAGGATGGTCGCGGCCCCTGCCTCGCGCCGTGCCATGAGCAGCCGGTGGACCGCCTCGATGGCGCCCACGTCAAGGCCGCGGGTGGGCTGGACGGCGACCAGCAGCCTCGGCTTCGACTCGATCTCACGCGCGAGGATAAGGCGCTGCAGGTTGCCGCCCGAGAGCAGCCGCGCCAGCGTGTCGATGGAGGGCGCCGCGATGCTGTACTCGCCCTTCAGGCTCTCCGCCATCCGTCGTGCGGCGCTGACGTCGATGACCCAGCCACGGGCGATGGGAGCCTCGCGGTAGGCCTTCATGATCAGGTTGTCGGCGATCGAAAGGTTCGGGGCACTGCCCACGCCGGTGCGGTCCTCCGGCACGTGCGCTACCCCCCGGCGGATGGCATCCCGCGCCGAGCGGCCCTCGACCACCTCGCCGGCGATCTCGATGCGGCCCTGGAACGGCCGCAATCCGGTCACGACCTGGGCCAGCTCGCTCTGGCCGTTGCCGGCCACGCCCGCGATGCCCAGGATCTCACCGGCCCGCACGTCGAGGGAGACGCCGCGCAGGGCCGGCAGCCCCTTGTCATTCTCGGCGTGGATGTCGCGCATGGAGAGCACGACCGCGCCCGGACGGAACATGGTCCGTTCCACCGATCCGAGCACCTCGCGCCCCACCATCAGGCGAGCGAGGTCGCTTTTCGAGGTACCCGCGGCCGGGATGCCGGACGCCGTGACGCGGCCTCGACGCATGACCGTGATGCGGTCCGCGATGGCCAGCACTTCGGCCAGCTTGTGGCTGATGAAGACGATCGAGCGGCCGCTGGCGGTCATCGCGCGCAGCGTGCGGAAGAGGTCCTCGACCTCCTGCGGGGCCAGGACGGCCGTGGGCTCGTCCATGATCAGGACGTGCGCGCCGCGGTAGAGCATCTTCAGGATCTCGACGCGCTGCTGCTCCCCGACGGAGAGCTGCCAGACCTTGGCGCGCGGATCCACCTTCAGGCCGAGACCGGCCGCGAGCGCGGCCACCTCGTCGTCGTGCTTCGCCAGGCCGAGCAGGAAGCGCGGCCGGTCGAGCCCCAGGAGGACGTTCTCGGTGACGGTCTGCGAGGGGACCAGGGCGAAGTGCTGGTGGATCATGCCCAGACCGGCGGCGATCGCATCGCGCGGCGACCGGAAGCGGACCGGGCGGCCGTCCACGCGCATCTCGCCCTCGTCGGGCCGGTAGAGCCCGGCGACGATGTTCATGAGCGTGCTCTTGCCGGCCCCGTTCTCGCCGAGCAGTGCGTGGACCTCGCCGGCCCGGAGCTCGAAGTCGACGTCGTCGTTGGCCACGATGCCGGGGAAGCGCTTGACGATGCCGCGCAGCTCGATCGCGAGCGGCGCCATGCTCGCGTCGCTCGTCACGGCATCTTCAGCCGGTCCGACGGGGAGTTCGGGCCCGTGAAGACGCGCTCCACGGACCCGATGTGTCTGCCGCTCCGGTTACTTGGGCAGCTCGCCGTTGATGCCCTCGGCGAACCACTTCATGCAGTACGTGCACTCGTTGCCGGGTGCACCGGGCGGGAACTGGTCGAGATCGGCCTGCTTCAGCTTCTCACCCGCCGGCACCTTGACGGCGCCCGTGTTGTCGTTGATCGGGCCGGAGAAGACGTCGAAGCGGGTGAACTGCCCGGCCAGCATCTTGGCCAGCGTGTCCTTGACGAGCTGGACGTCCTCCGCCGGCAGGCCGGCGATGCCGGGTTGCGGCGTCTGGCCCTCCATGAAGCCGAAGAGGCCCATCGCCTTCGAGTCGGCGTCGAAGTACTCGTAGCCGGCCTTGTACGTTCCGGCCCTGACCTGCTCGGCGATGCGCTTGTACTCGGGGCCCCAGATCCAGTACGGAGCCGTGAGGCACTTCTCGACCTTGCAGGAGCCGGGGTGGTCGTAGGTCACGCCCCACTTGCCCTTCTCCTGGGCGACGTCGGCGACCGCGGGGGTGTCCGCGCCCGTGAAGACCACGTCGGCGCCGGCGTCGAAGAGGGAGGCGGCTGCCTCCTTCTCGATGATCGGGTCATGCCAGGTGTTGATCCAGCGCACGTCCATGGTGCACTCGGGGCAGGTCTTCTTGGCGCCCAGCATGATGGCGTTGCCCAGCCGGATCTCCTCGGGGATCTGGAAGGTCGCCATGTAGCCGATCTTCGTCGACCCGTCTTTCTTGGCGCGGGAGCCGGCCAGCATGCCGGCCAGGTACTTCATGTCCTCGATCGCCCCGAAGAAGTTGCCGAAATTCTTGCCGTTCGACTTGTAACCTGTGAGGTGCAGGAAGGTCTGCTTCGGGAACTCCTCGGCCACGGCGGCCATGGGATCCATGTAGCCGAAGGAGGTGCCGATGATGAAGTCGAAGCCCTTGCGGGCCAGGCTCCGGAAGACCTGCTCGGAGTCGGCGCCCTCGGGCACCAGCTCGATGTAGGCGACGTGCGTGTCGGGCATGTTCTGGCACAGGTAGAGCAGACCTTCGTAGTGCGCCTGGCTCCAGCCGCCGTCGTCGTGGGGTCCGATGAGGACCATGGCCACGTTGAACTTGCCGGCCTCGACGTCGGGGATCTGCAGGCCGGCGCCGGCCGCACTGCCCGCGGCCTGGCAGGCCTGGGGTGGCGCGGACGGCGATGCTCCGCCCGATGGGCTGCACGCGCCGGCCACCAGCGCGAACGTGATCAGGAGCGCCGTGAGCTTCGGACGGCGAGATGCCATGGGTCGATCCTCCTCGAAACGGGCTCAGCATCGGTCGCGCCAGCGCCCACCCCGGCAGGCCGCCGCGGTACGCGCGACCGAGCGGCTCCCGGGCCGCTCGACCGGCCAAGGATAGCCCCTCTCAGCCCGCGCGGAGCATGCGATTCGCGAGCTCGGGGGCCGGACGATCCCGCGCTTCGGGTACCATCCGCGCGATGTTCGAGCGCACCGCGCTGCCGGACGGGCCGCGAGTCATCTCCGCCCGTCTCCCCGGCACCCGATCCCTCTCCGTGGCGGCCTACGTCCTGGCCGGATCGCGGGTCGAGACACGCGAGCACTCGGGCGTGGCGCATTTCATGGAGCACCTGACCTTCAAGGGGACGGCTGCCTATCCCACCACGCGCCTCGTCTCGGAGGCCATCGAGGGCGTGGGAGGGACGTCCAATGCGGCCACGGATCGGGAATCGACCGTCTACTGGGCGCGGCTGCCGGTGCGCGAGGCGGAGCGCGCCGTGGACGTGCTGGGCGAGCTCATCGTGCGGCCGCTGCTCGCCGACGCGGAGATCGACCGCGAGCGGGAGGTCATCGTCGAGGAGATCCGCTCCTACCGCGACGACGCGGCGCAGCACGTCTACAACGTCTTCGACGAGGCGTTCTTCGGCGACTCGCCGCTCGGCCGGGAGATCGCCGGCGACGAGGAGACGGTGCGCGCGCTGCCGCCTGCGGTCATCCGGGCATTCTGGCGCGATCTCTACCGGCCCGCCAACACGGTCGTTGCCCTGGCCGGTGACCTCGACCACGCGACGGCGGTGGACCTCGTCGCCCGGGCCTTCGGGAGCGGCAACGGGCCGGTCCCGGGCTGGTTGCCGGCGCCCGAGCGACTGCCTGCCGGCGAGCGCTATCGCGTCGTCGAGCGAGCGGGATCCCAGGCCCACCTCTGCCTGGGACTGCCTGCGCTGCGCCGCGATCACCCCGATACGTGGACCCTGGAGCTGCTCACGGCCGTCCTCGGCGACGGCTCGTCGAGCCGCCTCTTCCTGAGCGTGCGCGAGGAGGCCGGCCTGGCCTACGACGTCCACTCCTTCACCACCGACTACGCCGATTGCGGCACGCTCCAGATCTACGCCGGCGTGGACCCCGACGACCTCGGTGCCGGCCTGGCGGCGATCCTGACCGAGCTGGCCCGGCTGCGCGACGAGCCGGTACCGGCGGCCGAGCTGGAGAAGACGCGCAACTACGTGCGCGGCCGCATGGAGCTGCGCCTCGAGGAGAGCCGCCATCTCGCCTCCTGGATCGGCGTCCAGGAGGCCCTGCACGAGCGCGTGCTGACGCCCGACGAGGCCATCGCCTGCCTCGACGCGGTCACCGCCGAACAGATCCACGAGCTTGCCGGGCGGCTGTTCCGCGACGAGATGCTGACGCTCGCGGTGATCGCGCCGCCCCGCCACGGCTCACGGCTCGACCGCGCGCTGCGCCTGCCGTGACCGGGCGGGCAGCCGGCGCGGGCACGCAGCCCCAGGGGCGCTCCGTCGAGGCGCGCCTGGCCCGGCTCCACCTGCGGACCGGGATGCTCGCGCTCGCGCGAGCAGAGCTCGAGACGCTGGCCGCCCGGGGCGAGCTGGACTCGACCGCCCTGGCCGACCTCGCCGAGGCGCGCTGGCGGAGCGGCGACCTGCCCGGCGGCGGCGAGGCTGCCGTGGCTCACCTCGACGGCGGCGGCGCCGAGCCGATCGCCCTCGTCGTGGCCGCCGAGGCGCTCGCCGCCCGCGGCCGCACCGCCGACGCGCGGGCCATGGCCGAACGCCTGCTGGCGGTGCTCACGGGCGCCGGCGACGACCCGCTCGAGCCCCTCTTCGCGGGGCAGCCGCGTAGCGCCGCCTGGCCGGCCACGGAGGTCGAAACGGTGCGCTCCGGGGCGGCCGCGGCCAGAGGGACGCCGGGGTCGGCGCTCGGACCGCAGGACGCGGTCCCGCCTTCGCCCCGCGACGGCATCGCCACCGTCGAGGCGGCCATCGCCGCCGGGGACCTGCGCGGCGTGGCAGTCCGCCTCGGCATCATCCTGCGCGACGAGGGCGCCCTGGCGCCGCTCGTCCTCTCCCTGGCCGACCGCGCGCTCGCCCGCAGCGAGCGCGCCGGGGCCACCGCAGCGGCGCTCCATCTCGTCCGCGGCGATGCCTTCCGG
>JBGPMJ010000161.1:0-6012 GCA_041486935.1 Candidatus Limnocylindria bacterium
AGAGCTACGGGCTCCATGCCCTCTCCGGGATCCTGTTCAACCACGAGTCCCCACGCCGCGGAATCGAGTTCGTCTCGCGCAAGGCGACCGACGGGGCCGCCCGGATCGCCCTCGGCCTCGCCACTGAACTGCCCATGGGCAACCTTGACGCGGAGCGCGACTGGGGCTTTGCCGGCGACTACGTCCGGGCGATGTGGCTGATGCTCCAGCAAGCGGAGGCGAGCGACTACGTCATCGCGACGGGCGTCGCACACTCGGTCCGCGAGCTGTGCCGGATCGCCTTCGAGCGGGTCGGTCTCGACTACCAGCGCCACGTCACGCTCGATCCCCGGCTCCACCGGCCGGCGGAGGTCGACCACCTCCTGGGCGACGCGACGAGGGCGCGGACGGTGCTCGGCTGGCAGCCGACCGTCACGTTTGCTGAACTCATCGAGATGATGGTCGACGCCGATGTCGCGCGACACGAGGCGCGCCTGCGGGGCGCCCGGGAGGCGCCGGCCCCGAGTCGACCGTGAGGATCCTCGTCACCGGGGCGACGGGGTTCGTCGGCCGGTGGTTGATCAGGGAGCTGGAGGCAGCCGGACACGAGGCCGTCGCCGCGCCGGGAAGCGCGCTCCTCGACATCACGGACGCGGGCGCGGTCGCAGCGTTGGTGGCTGCGGTCCGACCGGACGCGGTGACCCACCTGGCGGGCGTGTCGCATGGCCCGGACGCGACGCGCGACCCTGAGCGCGCGCTCGCGGTGAACCTCGGCGGGACGGAGAGACTCATCGCGGCGCTCGCGTCGACCGGCCGACCGATCCCGCTGCTTGTCGCCGGCTCCTCGGAGGTCTACGGCCGGCCCCGACCGGAGGATCTTCCGCTGACGGAGGCGGCGCCGACGCTCACGGATCAGCCATACGGCCGCTCGAAACTGGCCCAGGAACGTGTCGCGGTGGCGGCGGCCGATGGCCACGGCATGGCCATCGTCGTCGCGCGGTCGTTCAACCACACGGGTCCCGGCCAGCGCGCCGAGTTCGTCGCGCCGGCGCTCGCCAGGAGGGTGCTGGCGGCACGGGCGGCAGGTACCCGCGAGATCCCGGTCGGCAACCTTGACGTCCGGCGCGACCTTGGCGATGTCAGGGACGTGGCCAGGGCTTACCGACTCCTCCTCGAAGGGCTCGCGGACGGGGCTCTGGGGAGCACGAGGGTCGTTAATGTCGCGACGGGTCGAGCCGTGGCGATCCGTGACGTGCTCTCGATCCTCTGCCGGCTCGCGGGGGTGGAGGCGCAGCCTGTCGTCGACCCGGCGCTCGTGCGGCCGGACGACCCGCCGGAGATCGTCGGCGATGCGTCGCGGCTCCGGGCGCTGACCGGCTGGGTCCCGTCGATCGACCTCGAGCGAACACTCGCGGACCTCCTTGCCTCGATCGGATCCGCATAGCTCACATCTAGCGGCGTTCGCGGCCCAGGAGGCGCCGTACGCGAAGCAGCAGCACGTGACGGAAGGCCTCGAAGAAGATCGTGCCGGTCATCTTGGACGCGCCAGCCCGCCGCTCGACGAAGACGAACGGGACCTGGGCGATCCGCGCGCCGAGGCGGTGAGCACGGAAGACCAGCTCGATCATGAAGACGTAGCCGGTGGCGTCGATGGTGGCCGGGTCGACGGCGCGGAGGGTGTCGGCGCGCCAGGCCCGGAAACCCCCGGTCAGGTCGGGATACGGGAGCCACAGGATCAGCTGGGAGTAGAGGTTGCCACCGCGCGAGATGATCCGGCGCGTCAACGGCCAGCCCTCCGTCCCGCCACCGCGGGCGTAGCGCGAGCCGAGCGCCAGGTCCGCCCCACCGTCGATGCGCCCGACGAGCTCCGGCAGCACTCTCGGCGGATGGGACCAGTCCGCGTCCATCTGGACGACGCAGGTCGCCCCTGCCGCAAGCGCAACGTCGAAGCCGGCCACGTAGGCGCGGGCAAGGCCCTCCTTGACATCGCGATGGAGCACGCGGACCTGCGGGTCGCCGGCGGCAAGCCCGTCGGCCATGGCGCCCGTGCCGTCCGGTGAGCCGTCATCGACGATGAGGACGACGGCATCCGGCAGCGCCTCACGGATGGCCGGCACGATGGTGGTGATGTTCTCGGCTTCGTTGTAGGTGGGCAGGACGACCCACGTCGCGGCGTCTATGGCGCAGTCTCGCACCCGATTCCGTTCATCGCGTTCGAGGGTAGCGGTGTTGGGCAAATGGGTGGTGCGCGGCGGCACCGGAAGACCTCGCCGATCCGACGGGGACGATGGCTTCGCCGCGGGTCGTTGGCCATGGTGCGGTGGTAGGCTTCTGGTCCCTGCGCGCGCCGAGAGCGCCGGCATGCCGGGCCGCGGACCTGGGATCGGGGGAATGATGGATCTGTTCTACGCCTATATCGATCCGGGTGCCGGGAGCCTCGTCCTCCAGGCGTTCATCGCCGCCCTGGTCAGCGTCCCGTTCCTCCTGCGTGCCTCGATCAAGCGTGGCTGGCGCCGACTTCGCGGGCGACGTGGCGACGAGCCGCGCGCCGACTGACAGTCGCGACGGGCGCGCTGGCACCGCCATCGTCGACCCGGCCTCGTTCCGCGATCCGCGCGGGGTCGTGTTTCGCCGCGACGGCGTCGTCTATCGCCAGATCGATCGGTCGTTCGAGGGGGATTGGGACGCGCTCTTCGCCACGGGACTCTACGAGGACCTGACGTCGGCCGGCCTGCTGATCCCGCACCTCGCCGCCCCCGACGTGGCACCCATCTCCGACGACGCTCTGACCGTGATCCGCCCCCAGGCGGTCGAGATGATCTCGTACCCCTACGAGTGGTCTTTCGGTCAGCTCCGCGACGCCGCCCTCGTGACGCTCGAGGCCCACGCCCGGGCCCTCGGCCGGGGCATGGCACTGCGCGACGCGAGCGCCTTCAACGTCCAATTCCAGCGCGGTCGCCCGGTGCTCATCGACACGCTCTCGTTCGGGCTGAGCCAGCCGAACGCGCCATGGAGGGCGTACCGGCAGTTCTGCAGCCACTTCCTGGCGCCGCTGGCCCTCATGGCCTACCGCGACCCGCGCTGCGGCCTGATGCTCAGGGGCCACCTCGACGGCATCCCCCTCGATCTCGCCAGCCGGCTGCTGCCGATCCGGACACGACTCCGACCCGGCCTTCTCTCTCACCTCCACCTGCACGCTCGCGCGGAGGGGCACGCGCCGAGCGCCGACCTTCGCAGACGAGCGCCGCGCATGACGCGGATCCGCCACCTCGCCCTCGTCGACAGCCTGCGGCGGACGGTCGAGGGGCTGCGCTGGGAGCCTGCGGGCACCGTCTGGGTCGACTATGAAGAGACGACCAGCTACGACCCCACCGCGCGAGCGGCGAAGCGGCGCCTCGTCCTCCAATTCCTCGAACAGGCGGGCGGGCAGTGCGTCTGGGACCTGGGTGCCAACACCGGCGAGTACAGCCGGATCGCCGCGGGGCTGGGAAGGTTCGTGGTGAGTATCGATGGCGACCCCGCGGCAGTCGAACGCAACTACCGTGAGGTGCGGCAGTCCGGCGAGGAGCGGATCCTGCCGCTGTGGATCGACCTGCTCGCTCCCAGCCCGTCGGTGGGCTGGGCCGCCGCCGAACGGCCGGGCCTCCTGGAGCGCTCGGACGCGGACGCCGTCATGGCCCTGGCGCTGGTCCACCACCTGGCCCTCGGCGGTGGGGTCGGGTTGGACCGCATCCTCGACCTGCTGGCCCGGATCGCGCCCTGGGCCATCGTCGAGTTCGTGCCGAAGTCCGATCCGATGGCCCGCCGACTCCTGGCCGACCGGAACGATGTCTTCCCTGACTACAGCCTCGAGGGCTTCCACGCCGCCGCCAGCCGGCGATTTGACATCGTGGCCGATGAAGAGATCCCGGGCCTGGAGCGTCGGCTCTTCCTGCTGCGACGGCGATGACGTCCGGCCGGGTGCACCGACCCCACGGGCCGCTCCCGATCCACCCGACCCTCCTGGCGTTGGCGTGGGTCATCGACGCCTGGGTGGCGGCCGGCGTCAGCCCCTACGCGGCCGTCCGCGCCATCGGGCTCGCTGTAATCTTGAGCGTGACACTAACCGTCGTCACGGCGCTGACCATGCGCGATCTCCAGCTCGGGGGGCTCGTCGCGCTGTCGCTCGTCATCGGAGTGCTCTCGCAGCAGGTTCTCGCCGTCTGGATCATGAGCGTCGCCCTCGGCGTCGTCCTCGTCGCCCTCGGCCGCCGTCGAGACCTGCCCCTTGCGGCAACGACGAGGGGCCTCAACCTCATCGGCACCTCGGTGATCATCGTCATCGCCGCCGGGTGGGCAGTGGGCGGTGGCGTCGGTCGCCTCGCTCCGGACATGCGCCAGGGACGTCCGGATCTACCGACAGCCCCCGCCGGCGCGTCGGCATCCGGACTCCCCGACATCTTCTTCATCCAGCTCGACGGCCACCCCCGCGGTGACTGGATGGTGACGGCCTTCGGGGCACCGACGGACGCCTTTGCCGGCGAGCTGCGTCGGCGTGGCTTCGAGATCTCCGCGAGGGCGCGGTCGAACTACGACGAGACCATGTTCACCCTACCGTCGATGCTGGGCGCCACGTACCTCAGCGCCGTGCCGGGGCTGGAGGCGAGGATCCGCGATGGCCCCTATGCCGAGGCCGAGCTGCGACGTCTGGCCAACAACGGGATCGCCTTCACCGAGCTGGGCGCACACGGCTATACCTCGATCGCCATCGGGTCCGGCTGGGAATTCATCGCCTTGCGGCAGGCGGACGTCTACTTCGACCCGGGGCCGCTCAACGAATTCGAGACGAGCCTCGTGCAGCGGTCAGCGCTGGAGTCCGCCGCCGAGGCAGCCGTGACAGATCCCTGGGGCGAGGCGCTTCGCGTCCGGCTGCGTCTCACGTTCGATGAGCTATCCGGCGTCGCGACCTCATCGCTGCCCCACCCAGCCTTCGTCTACGCCCACGTGCCGGCGCCGCACACGCCCGTGGTCGTGGACGCTGGGGGTGGCGCCGTGGACACGGGATTCGTTCCGGACACGAGCAAGGCGCCCGATGCGGCGAGGTTTGTTGCCCAGTACCGCGCCCAGGTCGAGTACGTCGACGGCCGGGCCCTCGACGCCATCGATACGATCCTGGCGAGCGCCGCGCCCTCGACGGTGATCGTCCTCTTCTCCGACCACGGTTCGCGGATCCAGCCGCTCGGCGAGGGGCCGATGGACGACCTCGAGCGCACGAGCATCCTGCTGGCCATCAGGGCCCCCGGGCATCCGGGCCTGCTGCGCGACGACATCTCGCTCGTCAACCTGATGCCCGCTGTCCTGGACGCGCTCCTCGGGACGGCCCTCGAGGAGCAACCCGACCGCAGCTACGTCTTCGACGTCAAGTCGCATACATTCCGCCTGCTGGCCCCGGCGCCGTCGATGCCATGAGCGCTCAGGGCCAGAGCCCCGCCTGCTACCCTGACCGACGATGAAGGGGATCGTCCTCGCCGGCGGCACGGCCACGCGGCTCTTCCCGCTCACCATCGTCACGAACAAGCACCTGCTGCCGATCTACGACCGGCCGATGATCTACTACCCGCTGGAGACCCTGGCGGGCATGGGCATCCGCGAGGTCCTGGTCGTCGTCGGCGGCAAGAGCGTGGGCGACGTGGTCGAGCTGCTCGCCGACGGCGCGCACTTCGGGCTCGACCTCACGTATCGCTATCAGCGCGGCGCGCTGGGCATCGCCCACGCCATCGGCCTGGCCCGGGACTTCGTCGGCGACACAAACTTTTGCGTCGTGCTCGGCGATAACATCCTGCGCGGCCCCGCCCTGGCGGACGTGGCGGCAGAGTTCGATGCCGGACCCCACGGCGCGGGGACGCTCCTCTACGAGGTCCCGGACCCCGAGCGCTTCGGCGTGGCCGAGTTCGGGGCCGACGGCGCGCTCCGCGCCTTCGAGGAAAAACCCGAGCGCCCCAAGAGCGACCTCATCCCCATCGGCGTCTACTTCCTGCGCCCCGACGCCTTCGG
>JBGPMJ010000162.1:0-5997 GCA_041486935.1 Candidatus Limnocylindria bacterium
CTTCTCGAGCTGGAGCTGCAGGCCGGCATCGATGGTCAGCACGAGGTCGGCACCCGGCGCGCCGGCGTCCACCACGCGCTCCGAGTCGGCGATCGGCCGGCCGGCCACATCCCGCAGCGCGGTGACGATGCGCGGGCGGCCCGCCAGCAGGTCCTGGTAGCGCTGCTCGATGCCGTACTGTCCCCCGCCTTCGCGGTTCGTGAAGCCCAGCAGCTGGCTGGCCAGCGTGGTCTCCGGGGCCCCACCCTGGCTGGGATAGACGCGGATCGGCTGTGGGTCGAGCTCGAGCCCCAGCAATCGCCCGTCGGCCATGCCCGTGCTGACAGCCTCGCTCTGGCCCTGCGTGAGGACCTGCGCCAGGACCGCGTACTCGGCGTCGCCGGCGATCGCGGTGCGCAGCTTCTCCGCCGCCGGTCCCTTCAGGTCGAGGATGGCGACCAGCTCGTCGGCGACGGCGACCTTGTCCCCCGCCGGGATCCGCTTGGGATAGGCCGCCAGCAGGTCACGGTAACCGGTGGTGGCCAGCACGATGGTGCCCGAGCGATCGTAGATCTCGCCGCGCTGGACCGGCACCTTGACCGCCCGCTCGAGCTGCGCCATGGCGTCGTCGCGAAGCTCGGCGCCACGCACGACCTGCCAGTAGGCGAGCCGCGCTCCCAGCGCCACGGCCCCCAGCACGAGGATGACGAGGAGGATGACGAGGCGGGGGCGCCGGTCGGTCCGACCCAGCATCGTTCGATCAGCGAGCGGGGATGCGAACGCCGTCACCGAGCCGGTCGAGACCGGCCTGCTGGGCGCCCTTGACGATGGCCGGTTCGGCGCCCCAGCGGGCGATGTCGCCTTCGACCGACTGGAGCTGCTGCTCGATCGCGCCGCGCTCGGCGATGAGCGTGTCGATATCGTAGTTGAGCGTTGCCACGCCCAACGTCTGGGTCAGGTAGAAAAGGGCCAGCAGGAAGATGACGAGGATCGCCGCCAGCGTCAGGCCGACGCGGCTGGTGCCGCGGCGCGCCCGAACCCGGATCGTCCGCTGGCGGCGCGGCAGGACCAGCGGCCGTGCGATTCGGCGGGCGCCCTCGTAGACGGCCATCAACCGCGGCCTTGGGCGAAGCCGAGGCGGGGCGAGAGCAGGTCGAACAACGGCGAACCCGAGCCGAAGCTGTCGTCGGCGCCGTCGAGCGGGGTGCCGCGGGTGTCGTCGGACATGTCCCACGTGCCGCGGTCGATGCGGCGCTCATGCAGTTCGTGCTGTCGTCGCCCATACGTTCGGCGGCGGCGGGATTGGTGTCGGCTCACGATCGGTCCCTCCTCTGGGCCGGTTACTCCCGGGCTGCTGCTCCTGAGTGGCTGCTGGCGGAGTGGCCGCGCTGATCTCGATCGATGCGGCGGCTCAAGCGGCGAGGCGCTCGGCGACCCGCAGGCGGGCGCTCCGGGCGCGAGGGTTGCGGGCCACCTCCTCGGCCGTGGGGAAGGCCGGGCTGGGACCGACGGGGCGGAGCCGCGCCGAGTGCCCGCAGACGCAGAGCGGCAGTACCAGCGGGCAGACGCACCCGCGCCGCTCGGCGGCGACGAAACGCTTGACGATGCGGTCCTCGAGTGAGTGGTAGGCGAGCACGGCCAGCCGGCCTCCCGGGCGCAGCAGGTCCACGGCCGCGGCCAGGGCCGCCGGCAGCACCTCGAGCTCGCGGTTGACCGCGATGCGCAGGGCCTGGAACGTGCGCGTGGCGGGATGCGTGCGACGTCGACCCCCGCGCGGCGCGGGGACGACGCGCTCGACGAGAGCGCCCAGTCGGGCTGCGTTGGCGATCGGTCCACGCTCGCGCTCGGCGACGATGGCGCGGGCGATGCGCCCGGAGAAGGGCTCCTCGCCATACGCTCGCAGGACCCGGGCCAGCTCGCGTTCATCGAGCTCCTCGAGCAACGCGCTGGCTGGCTGGCCGCGCGCCGGATCGAAGCGCAGGTCGAGCGGTCCCTCGGCGCGGAAGCTGAATCCCCGCTCCTCGTCGGCGAGCTGGAAGGAGCTCAGCCCGAGGTCGAAGAGGACCCCGTCGACGCGCTCGAAGCCGGCCGCCGGGGCGATCTCGGCAAGCTCCTCGAAGTTCGCCTGGCGCAGGACCGCCCGCTCTCCGAACTGGGCCAGGCGGACGGCGCACCTGGCGATGGCCGCCTGATCGGCATCCAGGCCAAGCAGGCGGCCATCAGGCGCATTCGCCTCCAGGATCCGGACGGCGTGCCCTCCGCCGCCAAGGGTGGCATCGACCTGGAGGCTGCCCGGGACGGGCGAGAGAGCCTGCATGACTTCCTCCACCATCACGGGCTGGTGCCCTGCTTCCGGCCTTGCCACCACCGGGCTGCGGATCCGTCCGGACCCTGAAGACGCGTCTGGTCCGCTAGATGCCGAGGCCCTGGAGGTGCTCGGCGAGGACATCGGGCGAGGTCATCGCCTCGCTGTAGGCCGCCCACTTGCGGGGTTCCCACAGCTCGATGTGGTCGCGCGATCCCACCACCACGGTCTCCCCTTCCAGGCCCGCCCACTCCCGGAGACCGGGCGGCACGACCACCCGACCCTGGCCATCGAGTTCGACCTCGAAGGCCCCCGAGAAGACGAAGCGCGAGAAGGTGCGGGCACCTGCGTCCGTGACCGGCTTGGCGGCCACGCGGTCCGCCAGCTCCTCGAAGACGTCCCGCGGGAAGATGCCCAGGCAGCCGTCGATCCAGCGCGAGACGAAGGCGCCGCCGTCGAGCTTCGAGCGGAAGCGGGCCGGGACCGCGATGCGGCCCTTCCCGTCGACCGTGTGTCGATACTCGCCGGTGAACACCGTGCCTGTGCCTCTCGACTACCGAGGTCGGGGCGACGGTCGGGTCGGTCAGCGTCCCCCACTCGTGGGCCCGCAGACCGAGTTCCCTGCCCGACGTTCACCCCAGTTCCCCACTTCGCGCCACTTTGCGCCACGTGGACGGCATATTACACCGCGGGGAGGTCGCGTCAACCCCGTTCTTGCGCCGGGCCGCCGGGGCCGGCGGCGGGCCGCGGCCGCCGGGGCCGATCAGGCAGGAGGCGGCGGCACCTTGATCTGGTCGCCCACGTGGATGGTGCTGGGGTCAGCGATCCACCGGTTGAGGTCAAGCAGGACGTTCAGGGTCGTGTGGAACTTCGCCGCGATGCCATAGAGCGTGTCGTTCCTCTGGACCCGGTAGACGTAGCAGTCATCGGGCGCCGGGCACGCCGCCAGACCCTGCCACGCGGCCGGTAGCGCGACGCTCGGGGCCGGCGAGGCGGTCGGGACGGGCGTGGCTGTCGGGACCGGCGACGGGGTCGGCGTCGGCTCCGGCGACGGGGTCGGCGTGGGATCGATCGCCGGTGTCGGCGCGAGGGTCGGCTGGAGGGTCGTCGCGAGTGTGGCCGGTGGAGCGCTCGGCGACGGCGTCGGACCGGCAGCCACGCCCGGCCCTCCCGGCAGGGACAATCCCCCACTCACCGCCCCCGCAGCCACGAGGATCGCCCCGACCAGCAGACCCGCGGCCATCACCACCGCGGGGGCGGGGCGGCGACGGCGTCCCAGGCCCGGGGCCAGAGTGCGGCGGACCCGCTCCTCTCCGCGGGCGAAGCGCGGGCAGTGGACGTGGCCGGAACGGAGGCATACGAGCTCCTGCTGCCGGAGGCCCAGCACGAGCGGCTCCTCCAATGCCCGGCAGCGGTGTCCGGCGTCCGGACGATCGGCCGGCGCGATGTCGGGGCCCTCGCCGGCGCGGAGGAAGGGGCAGACCTCGAGCCGTGGTGAGCGTCCGGGCAGCGTCGCGAGCGCCCGGTGCGTCGCCGTCACGAGGTCATCAGGCGGCGCCTCGGCATCGTCCGCGGGTGCCGGACCGGTCACGACGTGCTGCGCTTCCGCGGCCGCGGCTCGTTCGGCGGCCTCGAGCGCCATGTGATCGGCGCCGGGTCCCGCGCGCCCCTTCGCCACAGATCCTCCTGCGCTCCCGGGTTTGTGGGGCGGGAGTCTAGCACGGGGGTCGCCCGTACCCGGGTAGTACCTTCTTGGTCCTTGCCGAGGCCTTGACCGCGATGCTAGGCTCCGGCCCCGACGTCGACCGACGCCTGCGTAGCCGGTCCGTCCCCGGAATCCGGGAGGTCCAGCACAGACCGTGGCGCTCCTGCAGCCCTTCGCGAGGCCGAGCACGCCGCCCGCGGCGATGCCCGAACGGCACCTGCGCCGCTGCACGTTCCGGCGCCTGGTGGCCGTCCAGAAGCGGCCCGGCGCCGTGTACGAAGCGGAGTGCCTCTACCCCGACCGGTCCGTGCCCATCCCCCTCGGCGATCTCGAGGCGGCGCGCCCCATCTGCGAGAGCTGCGCCGCCAGCCACATCTTCCGCCCGGACGAGGATTAGGGAAGCGCCAGCGAGCGCGACCTGTAAGCCGAGTTCTGTCCCGCGACCTCGCGATCGCGGCGACGGTCATCCATCTACGACGGCGGTCGCCCGCCGCCTCTAGCGGCCTACCCGAGGGCCCGGGCGACGCACCCGTGACCACGGCCGAAGCCGTGATCGCGCCCTCCTATTCGGCCTTGCACCAGGTAGAGCTTGCCCGTTTCACCCGGCGCCCCGGCGGACCGGGGAGCCGGCTCGTCTCTGTGGCGCTGGTCCTCGCCTCGCGGCGGACGGGTGTTACCCGCTACCCTGCGTCGTGGAGCTCGGACTTTCCTCGTGCCGCCACGGGTCTCCCCGACGCGGCACGCGACCGTCCGATCGCCTCGCTGGCCGCTCGATTCTACGCCCCGGGTCCCGGGATCCCTGTTTCGCCTGCCTCGGCATCACCGGCCGGCGACCGTCCGTTGCGCCGCGCGACCTCGGCCACGAGGCGGGCGGCGCTGTCCGGGTCGTCGAGGACGAGGTTGGCCAGGGCATCGGCGGCGTGGTTGCGAGCCCGAGGCTCGTGCGTGGCAGTCCAGCGCCCGAACGTGGCGAGGTGTCGGCGGGCCTCGTCGTAGAGTCCCCGCAGCTTGGCGTCCTTGACCCGCCAGCGACCGCTGAGCTGCTCGACGATGAGCTTCGAATCGAGCCGCAGGTCCACTTCCTCGGCCCGCAGGCGCCGGGCCTCGCGCAGTGCGAGCACGAGGCCCGCGTACTCGGCCACGTTGTTCGTGCGTATGCCCAGGGCGCGCGCCACGATGGCCACCGGTTCCGCGTCGGGTTCGAAGGCATCCGGGCGCGACGCGTCGATGAGCACGGCGCCGCACGATGCCGGACCGGGATTCCCCCGGGACGCGCCGTCGGTCCGGATGATGAGTCGCAACGGACCCCCCTCCCCCCTCACATCAGATCCGACGCTCGACGATGGCCGCCGAGACCTCGAGGATGGCCTGCGTGATGTTGATGCCGCGCGGGCAGGCGTCGGTGCAGTTGAAGACCGTGCGGCAGCGCCACACGCCGTCCTTGTCGGCCAGGATCTCGAGCCGCTCCTGCGCCGCCTCGTCGCGGGAATCGAAGACGAAACGGTGGGCGTTGACGATGGCGGCCGGCCCCACGTAGCTCTTCTGGGCCCAGAACGAGGGGCACGAGGTGGTGCAGGCGGCGCACAGGATGCACTTCGTCGTGTCGTCGTAGCGGGCCCGGGCCTGGGGCGACTGGAGCCGCTCGCGAGCCGGCAGAGGCGCCTCGTTGACGAGATACGGCCGCACGCTGCGGTACTTCGCGAAGAAGTCCTCCATGTCCACCACGAGGTCCTTCACGACCGGCAGGCCGGGCAGCGGCGCCACCGAGATGCGCCGGCCCAGTTGGTCCACGCGGATCTTGCAGGCCAGCCGGTTGCGACCATTGATGAGCATCGCGTCCGACCCGCACACGCCGTGGGCGCAGGAACGCCGGAACGTCAAAGTGCCGTCCTGCTCCCACTTGACCGTGTGGAGGAGGTCGAGGACGCGTTCCATCGGACCCGACTCGACCCGATACTCGGCCCAGTACGGCTTGGCGTCACGCTCGGGGTCATAGCGAAGGATGCGC
>JBGPMJ010000163.1:0-5984 GCA_041486935.1 Candidatus Limnocylindria bacterium
GCCTGGTACATGACCGTGTGGGTCGGCAGCACCATCTGCTTGTCGCCGGCGAGCGTGGGCATCCAGTGGAGCCCCGCCTTCTCGAGGTCGGCCCCGGTGACCACGGCCAGGACGCCGGGGATCTTCAGCGCCTCCGACGCATCGATGCCCAGGATCTTGGCGTGGGCGTACGGGCTGCGCACGATGTCCATCCAGAGCTGGCCGGGCAGGTTGACGTCGTCGATGTACTCGCCCTTGCCGCGGATGAAGCGCGGATCCTCCTTGCGCTTGACGGAGTGGCCCATGCCCCCGACTTCGGGGGTGGTCGTGGTTCGGACCTGGACGTCGGTCATCTCACTCACCCCGCGGTCGCCGGCTCGGCCGGCGCGTCGGCGGTGCGCATCGTGTCGGCCGCCTGTTGGATCGCCTTGACGATGTTGACGTAGCCGGTGCAGCGGCAGAGGTTGCCCGCGATCCCCTCGCGGATCTCGCCCTCGGTCGGGTCGGCGTTCTGCCCCAGCAGCCAGGCCGACTGCATGATCATGCCCGGTGTGCAGAACCCGCACTGGAGGCCGTGCTGGTCCCAGAAGGCCTGCTGGAGCGGATGGAGGGTGGCGCCGTCGGCCATGCCCTCGATGGTACGCACCTCGCGGCCGTCGACCTGCACCGCGAGCATCGTGCAGGCCTTGGCGCTCATCCCGTCCACGTGGACGGTGCAGGCGCCGCAGTTGCTCGAGTCGCAGCCGATGTGCGTGCCGGTGAGGCCGAACGTGTCGCGCAGGAGGTGCACGAGGAGGAGGCGGGGCTCGACGTCCGCCTCGCGGCGCTCCCCGTTGACGGTGACGCTGACGTGGGTCGTGCTCATCGTCCTCTCCTAGCCGTTCGCCTGGGCGCGCTCGGTGGCGAGGCGCAGGGCCCGTTCGGTCATCACGCGGATCATGGTCAGCTTGTAGTCGACCGGGCCGTGGCGGTCCTCGGCCGGTCGAGCCTGGCGCGCCGCGGCGAGGCCGGCCTCGCGGAACATCTCATCGCTCGGATGCGCGCCGCGCAGGGCATCTTCGGCGTGGCGGGCGGCGAAGGGCGCGTCGGCCACGGCCGTCAGCCCGATGCCCACCTCCGAGATCCGCCCGTCGGCGCCGAGCTGCACCTGCGCCGCCACGCCGACCGTGGCGAAGTCGCCGACGCGCCGCTCGAGCTTCACGTAGGCGCCGCCACTGCGCGGGCCGGGTTGCGGGACGCGGACCTGCGTGAGCACCTCGGTCGGCTCGATGGCGGTGGTGAAGACGTCGAGGAAGAAGCCGCGCGCCGCCACGACACGCTCACCGCCGAGGCTGCGGCAGACGAAGCTGCCCCGGAGCGCCTGGATGACGGCCGGCCAGTCCGAGGCCGGGTCGGCGTGGGCACACGAGCCGCCGATCGTGCCCCAGTTGCGGATCTG
This sequence comes from Candidatus Limnocylindria bacterium, assembly GCA_041486935.1. Taxonomy (GTDB): domain Bacteria; phylum Chloroflexota; class Limnocylindria; order Limnocylindrales; family CSP1-4; genus CSP1-4. Next base: position 1,418 of record JBGPMJ010000163.1, read on the forward strand.
CGGGTCGCCGATGCCGCCCGCGGCGTCGTGGATGAGCGGGTAGCGGGCCGCGACGAGCGCGTGCCCGGCGATGACCGCGTGCGTGGCGCGGGCGCCGATGCGCAGCTCCCCGGCGACCTCCTCGATCGCATCGAGACCCTCGACGCGCCCGATGTCGACGAGCAGGCCTGGCTGAGCCAGGCGGTACTTCATGAGCGGCAGGAGGCTGAAGCCCCCGGCCAGGACCTTCGCCTCGCCCTCGCGCGAGGCGAGCAGCTGCAGTGCCTCGTCGAGGGAGGCCGGTCGCGCATAGTCGAATCGCGGAGGGATCATGCCCCGGTCTCCACCTTCCTCAAGACCCGAACCGAGTCGGGCATCCGTGCAAGGACCACGGCCACTGACACGGGGAGAGGGCCTGCCGCGGGCATCGAAGCTGGCGGGCCGGAGGGAACATCAGCTGGCGTCGCCAGCTGCCGGGGACGGGACCCTCCTCCGTGCGCCAACGATAGGGCCGTGCGGTTGCGCCGTCAACGTCTTTTCGCGGCTCCGACACGCCCTCATGGCCGACAGGTCGATGCGTCCCTCGAGAGCGAAAGCGGCACCTCCAGTCCACCAAGCGCCTCGCCCCCGGGCCCGCGGGCCGTCACCGCGAGAAAGACGTTCCCGCAGGGTGTTCCGGCCGGCACCTCCAGGCTGCGTGCGAACCGTCGCCAGCTGCCGCCGCCGACGGCCGTAGGTGGTGTCTCGACTTCGCTGAAAGGCCCGGCGTCGGCCGGCGACAGCGCGAGGTGGACCACCCCCACCGTCCACTGCGCATATCCGACGACGTCGACGCGGTTGCCGACGATGGGCGCCGAATGCGGCTCGGGCACCCAGACCAGGAGCGCCCCCGAGGGCTCGAGCCCGACCCGGACCGCTGCCGACGATCCCGATCCCGTGGTCACGGTGACCGTGGCCCAGCCTCCGAGCGCCGGCGGCAGGACGGGCACGGAGGCGGCGAAGGAGCCGGCCTCGTCCGCGACCGCCGACGTCTCCCCGATGACCACCCCCTCGACCGCGATCGTCAGCCTCAGGAAACGTGCTCCGCGAGCCTGGCCCGAGACCCGGATCGGGCGCCAGGTGAAGATGGCCGCGTCGTAGCGCGGCTCGATGAGGACGACGTCGTGGGTCGGCTCGGCCGTGGCGGGCGGCGGGGTGGGTGGCAGGGTCGACCGGGGCTCATCGTGGGTGCGACCGGCCACGCCGACCGCGATGACCGCGGCCAGGGCACCGAGCCACAGGAACGCCAGCCAGCCAGGCGAGATGCCGCTCCGGACGAGGCTTCCCAAGGAAGGCGCCTCAGCCGCACTTCCCGGGCATCCGGTGCGGGTGGGTCCCTCCCGCGCAGGAGATCATGGTCGCACTGCCCGCGGTGCCCAGCGCACGACGCCCAGCCGCATCTCGGGCGCCGGCAGCGTCCAGCCGTCCGGGGTCTCGAGGGCCCGCTCCCGGAGGAGGGCGAGCAGCCGGCGATCCTTTTCGCCCTCCTCGGCGACCCAGGTCTGGCGCCGGGCGAAGGCCACCAGCTCGTCGAAGTCGGCGAAGCGCGACGGCGGTCGCGCCGTGTACGTCACGTCGGGGTGCGCGCCGCGCGCCTCGAGCAGCTCGAGGAACTCCGGCAGCGCCGGCAGCGACACGCGCGGCTCGCCGTGGATCGGCGGCCAGAAGGGATCGATGGTCGAGGCCGGCTGGCGCTCCATGAGCACGGCCATGCAGAGGCGGCCGGCCGCGCCTTCCAGGGCGTCGACGAAGGCGCCGATCTGCTCGACGTCGTAGCCGACGTGGGCGATGAGGACGACATCGGCGCGCGGCGGGTTGCTCATCGGCCAGCGCTCCTGGAGCGTGCGCACGTTGGCGATGCCGTGCTCGGCGGCGATCTCGCGCAGGGCGGAGAGCATCCCCTCGGACGGGTCCACCGCGATCACGCGCCTGACGCGCCGGGCCAGCGGCAGCGCGTACCGTCCGGCACCTGCCCCGACATCGAGCCACGTCTCGCCGAAACGGGCCTCGCCCAGCAGGAGGTCCAGCACGGCATCGTCGGTGCGCGCCGGGTCGGCGCGGAAGATCGAGGCGACCGGGCCGTAGAAGTCGCGGCCGTCGGGCACCTCGCGCAGGCGGTCGACCTGCGCCCGGTTGGCGCGGACGCGCTCGGCCCAGGCGGCCTCGGCGAGGCGGGCCAGGTCGACCGGCGTGTCGACATCGGGGTTGGCGCCCGACACGGGCACATGGAGGACCGCGCCGCCCTGGCGGGCCAGCTCGGCGCCCAGGCCCTGGTCCCCCTGCAGCCGATCCACGAGCCCGAAGCCCGAGCGCAGGAGCAGCACGGGGTTGGCGCCGCCGCCGTCCGCGTAAGCCGGCACGATGGCGAGCGCGGCGGGCGAGGACGCGGCAGACAGCAGCGCCTCCACGACGTCCGCCTGCAGCAGCGGCTGGTCCCCCAGCACGATGAGTGCCGACGCCACGGTGGGCGAGACGGCGGACAGGCCCAGGCGGAGCGACGATGAGAGCCCGTCGGTCGGGCGCGCGTTGCGGACACGCCGCTCGCCACGCCACCGGATGCCCGCCTCGACATCCTCGGCGGCCGCCCCGAGGACGACGATGACCTCGCCGAGACCGGCACCGGCGAGCGTGTCGAGGACGTGCTGCAGGACCGGCCGACCGCCCAGGTGGGCCAGGAGTTTCTGGGACCCGAACCGGCTCGCCGTCCCCGCGGCGAGGACGACGGCGGCGGTGCGGGCAGGGTGGTCGATCAAGCTGGCGTGACGAGGGCGGCCCGGGCGCGCAGCGGCCCGCCCGGGGCGCCGTGCCGCTCGGCGACGATCTCGGCGATGATCGCCAGCGCCGTCTCGGCCGGCGAGCGGCCGCCGAGGTCGAGCCCGATCGGCCCGCGCAGGCGGCCCAGGGCCGCCGGGTCCACGCCGGCCGCCAGCAGCCGGGCATGCCGATCGGCCTGGGTCTTGCGGCTGCCCACGGCACCGACGTAACGGCAACCCCGGGCAAGCGCGGCCACGATGGCCGGCTCGTCGAACTTCACGTCGTGGGTCAGGACGGCGACGGCATCATCGGGGCCGAGGCCGATCTCCTCGGCCACTTCGTCGGGCCAGCCCACGATCAGCCGGTCGGCGTCAGGGAACCGCTCGCGGGTGGCGAAGGCGGCCCGACCGTCGACCACGACGGTCTCGAAGCCGAGTTCCCGGGCGAAGCGCACGAGGGGCATCGCCGCCTGCACCGCGCCGACGACCACGAGGCGCAACGGCGCCGGGAAGGCCTCGATGAAGAGCGAGCGTCCGCCCAGCTCGACGGTCCGCGAGGCACCCTGGTCGAGACAGCGCCGCGCCGCGGCGATCAGCTCCGCGTCGAGCGCCGGGTCGCCCAGCGATCCCGAGAGCGCGCCGGCGTCGGTCACGACCAGCGGTTCGGCCGGCGAGGCGCCCTCCCCCGGCTGATGCGGCCCGAACTCGGGCCCGGGCGAGTCCGCGGGGAGCGGCGTCACCACCGCACGGCCGGCCCGCCCCGCCGCGGCGGCCGCTACGGCTTCGGCTAGGCGCGGCTCCACGAGCACGTCGATCGTGCCGCCGCACGCCAGCCCGACGTCCCAGGCCTGCTCGTCGCTGATGCCGTAGCGGATGACCCGCGCGCGCCCCGTCCGCCGCGCCCGCACGACCTCCTCGAAGGCGGCGCCCTCCACGCAGCCGCCGCTCACCGATCCCGCGATCCGCCCGTCCGCCGCCACGAGCAGCACCGCCCCCTCGGGTCGCGGCGCCGACCCGAACGAGCGCACGACGATCGCCCGGCCGATGCCCACGCCCTCCGCCCGCCAGGCGGCGAGCGTCTCGTCCAGCTCCCTCATCGGGTTCCGCTCCAGGTGCCCGTCCGTGCCCCGGCATCCGCGGCCGCCGCCGCCTCTCCGCCCCGCCGCACGTCGCTCCCGCGCAGCCCGGCGAGGATCTCGCCGAGTCGCTCGAGGTTGGCGACCGTCCCGGCGGGCAGGAAGTCGTCGATGTACGGGTGCGCCGCCTGCATGCCGCCGGCGATGGGCTGATAGCCCGGCACCCCGGCCAGCGGATTGAGCCAGATCAGGCGATGGCAGTTCCGGCGCAGGCGCGCCGTCTCCCTTGCCACCAGGGCCGGGTCGCCCCGGTCCCAACCGTCGGAGACGACGATGACCACGCCGCTCGTGCGCAGCGTCCGCCGGGCCCAGCGCAGGTTGAACTCGCGGAAGGAGGCGCCGATGCGCGTACCGCCGGCCCAGTCGTGGACGGCGTCCGCCACGCGGGTCAGCGCCCGGTCGCGATCGCGGTCACGCAGGTGCCGCGTGACGCGCGTCAGCCGGGTGCCGAAGACGAAGGCCTCGGTGCGCACCCCCGACACCCCGGCCAGCGCCTGGACGAAGCGCAGCAGCAGGCGTGCATGGCGCTCCATCGAGCCCGAGATGTCGCACAGCACGACGATCGGCCGGGGCCGGCGGATGGGGCGGCGCCAGACCCACTCGGTGAACTGGCCGCCGGTCGCGAGATTGCGCCGGAACATGGCCCGCGGCGCCAGCAGA
>JBGPMJ010000164.1:0-5953 GCA_041486935.1 Candidatus Limnocylindria bacterium
AGCCGCAGTGCGCGGGTCGCGACGCCCCGACGCCGTGCCCACGGCGCGACCCAGTAACCGACGAACGCGCGGCGATCGCGCGGGCCGTGGACAGTGATCGCGCCGAGGAGGCGACCGTCGCCGGATTCCACGATCGCGAAGGCGGCCGCGTGACCCTCGGCCCAATCGCGCTCGGCGCGCTCGATGAAGGTCACCGCGTCGTCGAGCGTGTAGGGGTGCGGCATGACCGGGATCCAGCGCCGGATCTCGGGATCGCGGCAGGCGCGTGCGACCGCTTCGGCGTCGTCCTCGTGGAACGGCCGCAGCGTGACGTCGCCGTCGCGCAGCGGCGGGTGGGGCGGCTGGACGGGTCGGGCCTCGGACATCGAGGCCTCAGACGCCCGAGCCCACGGCGGTGCCGGTGATCGGGTCCCAGCCCCCCGCCCGGCCGACCTTCGAGTCCAAGGGGCGACCCAGCGCCCGGCTGATGTAGCGAGCCGCATCGAGCACCGCGGCAAGCTGGACCCCGTGCTCGATGCCCAGGCCGTCGAGGAGGTAGACGAGGTCCTCCGTGGCCAGGTTGCCGGCCGCACCGGGCGCGTAGGGACAGCCCCCCGTGCCCCCGGTCGAAGCGTCGAAGCAGGCCACGCCGTCCTCCAGCCCGGCCACGACGTTGGCCAGCGCCGTGCCGCGCGTGTCGTGAAAGTGATAGGCGAGACGGTCCAGCGGGAGGCCAGCGGCGAGAGCACCGCCGGTCAGGTCGCGCACCTGCGAGGGGACACCGACCCCGATCGTATCGCCGAAACAGACCTCGTCCACGCCCAGCTCCAGCAGGGCGATGGCCACGCCGATGGCGCGAGCCGGGTCGACGCGCCCCGTGTACGGGCAGCCGAAGGCGGTCGAGACGTAGCCGCGCGTCCACCAGCCGTGGTGCTGCGCTGCATGCAGGATGGGCCCGAAGGTGGCCAGCGACTCCCCCACGGTCAGGCCGATGTTGCGCTGCGTGAAGGCGTCGCTGGCGGCGGTGAAGACGGCCATCGCCCGAGCGCCGGCCTTCTCCGCCCGAGCCAGGCCGCGCGCGTTGGCGACCAGCACCGGGTAGCGCACATCGTCCGGCCGCGGCAGGGAGTGGAGGAGCTTGTCCGCGTCGGCCAGCTGGGGCACCGCGCGAGCCGAGACGAAGCTCGTGGCCTCGATCTCGCGCAGCCCGGCCGCGACGAGCAGCTCGATGAAGCGCCGCTTCGTCGAGGTGGAGATCGGCGCCGCCTCGTTCTGCAGCCCGTCGCGCGGTCCGACCTCGTAGACGCGGACGCGGCGCGGCATCTCGACCATGCACGGAGTGTAGGGTCCCCGATCGGGCGCGGCGAGGCCGCATGGCCCCATCGTTCTGGGACGTCGAGGACGTTCGGGTGAGGGCGCCGCCCTGGCCCAGGGCGGCAGACTCGTGCTCCGACTAGGAGAGATGCAGGCGTGTTCATCGACTTCCGCGGCTACGCCGCAGGGTTCATCGTCTCGGGGCGCGTGGACCTCACCGCCGACCGGCTGACCGACCAGCTCAACCGCGACGCCAGCCTCGAGCTGACGGACGTGACACTCGAATCGCTCGTCGACGGCCGCACGGTCACCATCGATCAGCTGGTCCTGGAGCCGCGCGAGCTCTTCGCGGCGAAGGGGCTCGGCCCGCGCGGCGATGCCGCGCAGCGGATCGTGACCGTCGAGCACCGGCTGCAGGCGCAGATCGGGCCCTACAACGTCCTCGGCCGGCTCCACGCCGAACCGGGCCTCTCGGCCATGGAGAGCGTCCTCCGCCGCTGGCCGATGATCCCCCTGACCGAGGCGACGATCGCGTACGTCATCGGCGGCGTCCTGGAGATCCGTGACGGGGGCACGATCATCATCAACCGCGAGCTGGCCACCTGGGTGCGCGACCCCGAAGCCGACGAGCAGACGCTGGCGACGACCGCGGTCCTCGCCGCGGCCAGGTGAGCCGGAAGGGACCCTAGCTTTCCAGCTCGACCAGCACGTCGCCGCGCTGGACGGCCTGGCCGGGGCGAACGAGGAGCCGCGCCACGGACCCATCGGCCGGGGCGGTGACGGCGTTCTCCATCTTCATGGCCTCGAGGACGAGGAGCACCTGGTGGGCCTCGACCGCCTCGCCCGCCGCCACGCGAACGGCGAGGACGACGCCGGGCATGGGAGCCGTGATGGCCGCAGCCAAACCTTCCGCGTGATGGGCGCGGTGGGCGGCGCTCTCGATCGTGGGCGACGTGGCGATACGCGCCGTGAACGCCCGACCCTCAAGGTCGAGCACGATCCCCGCGGCCGTGGGGGCCCAGGGCGCCGGTGATGCGTTGACTGGCATCACGGGCACGGACCGTCGCTGGCCGGCGATCTCGATCGGCAAGGTGCGCGGACCGTTGAGCCGGAAGCCCGATCGCTCCGCGCCACCTACCGCGGCCAGGGCGGCGGCGGCGGCGGGCCAGGCCTCCTCGGGCACGGCATCGGCATCGGGATGCCAGCGCACGTCGATCGTGTCCGTCCGGGCGTCACCGGCGACGACCTCGGGGACGGCCAGCACCCAGCGCAGGAAGCCGCGGTTCGTGGTCACGCCGAGCGTACCTGTCTCTCCCAGCGCGGCATCCAGGCGGGCCAGCGCCGCCGCCCGGTCGGGGCCGTGGGCGACGACCTTGGCCAGCAGCGGGTCGTAGCGCGTGCCGATCTCGTCGCCCGGGCCGACGCCGGCGTCCAGCCGTATCCCGGGCCCGGTCGGCCACGCCACCCCGGCGATGCGCCCGATCGCCGGCAGGAACCCGCCCCACGGGTCCTCGGCATAGAGACGAGCCTCGATGGCATGCCCCTCGATCCGCACGTCCGCCTGCGCGAGCCCCAGCGGCTCGCCGGCCGCGATGCGTAGCTGGACTGCCACCAGGTCGAGCCCTGTCACCGCCTCGGTCACCGGGTGCTCCACCTGGAGCCGCGCGTTCAGCTCGAGGAAGACGAACGTGCCGTCGTCTGCGAGGAGGAACTCGGCCGTGCCCGCCCCGACGTAGCCCGCCGTGCGCGCCAGGCGCAGCGCCGCCTCGCCCAGCCGCTCCTGCAGACCTGCCGAGAGGCCCGGCGCCGGCGATTCCTCGACCACCTTCTGGTGGCGGCGCTGGAGCGAGCAGTCGCGCTCGCCGAGGTGGACCCCGCCGCCGTGGCGGTCGAGGAGGAGCTGCACCTCGACGTGGCGCGGCCGATCGAGGTAGCGCTCGAGGATGAGTCGCTCGTCGCCGAAGGCCGCCCCGGCCTCCCGCCGTGCCAGCGCCAGCGCCTCGCGCAGCTCGCCGCGCTCCCGTACCACGTGCATGCCCTTGCCGCCGCCGCCCGCACTCGGCTTCAGGAGCACCGGATACCCGATGCGCGCCGCCTCCCGCGCCAGCAGCGCGTCCGACTGGCCGCGCCCGTCGTAACCGGGCAGGATCGGCACCCCGATGCCGGCCGCCAGTCGACGAGCGGCGGCCTTGACGCCGAGCGTCCGCATCGCTGCGGGCGGTGGACCGATCCAGGCCAGGCCCGCGCTGATGACCGCCTCGGCGAACTCCGCCCGCTCGGCCAGGAAGCCGTAGCCGGGGTGGATCGCGTCGGCGCCCGCAGCCTGCGCGGCGGTCAGGATCGCGTCGCCATCGAGGTAGCTCCCCGCCAGCGGCACCGCCTCGTCGGCCTGCCTGGCCCACCAGGCCTCGCGCTGGTCGTCGGTCACCAGGGCGAGGCAGGCGATCCCGAGCGAACGGCAGGTGCGCGCGATGCGCACGACGAGCTCTCCGCGATTGGCCACCAGCAGGCGGCGGATGGGACGACCGGCGACCAGTGCCGACGCCTGCACTTTCAGCCGCTTCCCGACGCGGACCGAGGGCAACTCCCCGGAACGCAGCCAGCGCTGCACAGTACGTCCCGAGACCCCGAGCCGCCGCGCCGCCTCGGACGGGCCGATCAGCTCCGACATGACCATGAGTGTCGCGTTTGGCGCGTCTGCCGTCAAATCGAGATTAGCAGTCAGCCACGTCGTCGGGCACCCAACCCGCCTTGCGCTTCTCTACGAACGCCCGCAGCCCCTCCTGGCCCTCGGCAGATGTCCGTTGTGTCGCGATCTTGCGCGCCGTGTGCCAGCGCGTGGACTGGTGCGGCAGCCCGCGCACCTCGCGCACGATGGCCTTCGCCGCCCGCGCCGCCGTGGGCCCGGCGGCCAGCAGGTCGCGCACGGCCGTTTCCACCGCGCGGTCCAGTCCGTCGATGCCCTCGACGATCTCGTGCACGAGGCCGATGCGCAACGCCCGCATGGCGTCGAAGCGACGGCCGCCCGGGAAGAGCGCCCGGGCGTTCGTCTCGCCGATCTTGGCTATCACGAAGGGGCTGATGACCGCGGGCAGGAGCCCCAGGCGCGTCTCGGTGAAGCCGAACTTCGCGCCGGCCTCGGCGATGACGAGATCGCTCACGGCGCACAGGCCCATGCCGCCGCCCAGCGCGGCACCCTGCACGCGGGCGATGACCGGCGCCGGACAGGTGTCGATGGCGTCGAACATCTCGGCCGCGGCCATCGCATCCTGCTCGTTCTGCTCGGTCGTGAGGCCGAGGCTCGCGCGCATCCAGTTCACGTCCGCGCCCGCGCAGAACGACGGTCCATCGCCCATCAGCACCACCGCACGGACGCGCTCCGGAGGCTCTTTGGCCAGGCGATCGAAGGTCCGCCGCAGAGCGTCGATGAGCAGGGCATCGACCGCGTTATGGACGTCGGGTCGGTCGAGGATGACGCGCACGACGGCCCCGCCGGGGCCCGTCCGCTCCACGCGCAGGGGGGCAACGCTCATGCGGGATCCACGCGGTGGACGTCGCGCACGTGGATGCGGGCGAGGCCCATGCGTCGCATGTTTTGCTCCGACTGCCCGTCCGTCTCGGCCTGCGCCGTGATCAGCTCGCAACCCTTCTCCTCGGCCATGCGGGCCCGCGCCGCGATGAGCGCCGCGTGGATGCCGCGGCCACGGAACTCCGGCAGGACCGTGGCCGGTGCGAGGCCGCCGACCCGGGCTCGCGCGAAGAGGCCGGCGGCCCCCGCCAGCCGCCCGTTGACCTCGGCGAGCACGAGGTGCATACCGGGGATGCGCGCGATGTGCTCAGCAGCCGCTTGCCACGCGTCCCGGGCGGGCCCCTGGAGGTCGAAGCCATCGAGGACGGCACGCTCCCAGGTCTCGGCCTCTGCCACGCCGACCTCTCGCATCACGAGCCCTGGCACGTCCTGCGCCTCCGGGACCCGATGCGGCTCGATGGCCAGCACCGACACGCGCTCCGCGGGCTCGAGGGCGGGCGCCGGCGGCTCGATGTCGCCGAGCCAGCCCGCCACGCCGTTGGCTCGGAAGTGGTCGGTCACCCGATCGCACAGGATGGGGACCATGCGCAGGCCGAAGGCGGCGTTGAAGACGCGTCCGGGGATGCCCGGTGCGGCGCAGGCGACGGCGTCGCCGAGGTCGAGGATGCGCAGGTCGGCGCCGGCCGCCGCGACCGCCTGCCAGGTCGCCAGCCAGAACCGGCGCTCGTTGGCGTCCACTCGTTCGAGGAGGTTCAGTCGGCCCGCCTGGGAGTCGGGCAGCGGCGGCAGCACCCGGAACGCGTCGCCGGCCGCGACCGTGCCAGCGCACAGGACGCGGGCGTAGACGCGCGAGTCCAGCGGGTGACGGAGGATCGAGATGCGCCCCGACTTGCCCTTGAGGAAGCTCCCCTTGATGACGTCGCAGGGGTTTGCCGGCGCGGAGACCTCCAGCTCCAATCCGCTCGCGAAGGCGAGCCGGGTGCCCGGCGCCAGGGTCGCCAGCTCGATGCCTTCGGTGGTCAGGTTCTCGCCGACCGTTCCCGGCGCGATGGGGTGACCCTCGGCCGCGACCCGCCGGATGGCCTCGACCGCGAAGAGGCAGACCGCGCGATGGGGGCCGCCGTGGACGTC
>JBGPMJ010000165.1:0-5908 GCA_041486935.1 Candidatus Limnocylindria bacterium
ATGCTCACGCCACAAAGGGTAGCGCGCGACGGCTGGACGTCCCCGGAAACGCGAACGGCGCGCCTCTCGGCGCGCCGTCGATGCGTCTGGATGAACCTGGTCTTACCAGCGCCAGCTGTTCGGGTGCACCACGAAGGCGGCCACCGCGAGGACCGGCGCCAGCCGGTAGACGAGTGCCTTGAGCTTCTGCATCTTGTGCGACCTCCAGGGCCGTGTAACGACGGATGAGCGCCTCCGCCGGCCTGGCGGTCGACGGCTCAGCCATCATCGAAAGCGGTTTCGTAGGGCGATATAGGAAGGTGGTACCGGTCGAGACCGGGACCCCTGTCATACTCGGCCCGTGAGCGACGACCACCTGCGCGAGACGACCGTCGAGCAGCGCGTCGTGCACCGCGGCCGCTTCATCACCTTCCGCGTCGACACCGTCGAGGACGCCGGCGGCGGTCGCCACCAGCGCGAGGTCGTGGACCATCCCGGGGCGGTCGCCGTGATCCCGCTCGATGGCGAGGACCTGCTCCTCGTCCGCCAGTTCCGCTCGCCGGCCGGGCGCGCCCTGCTCGAGATCCCGGCCGGCACGCTCGACCGCCGCCCCGACGGTTCGATCGAGCCACCGGACGAAGCGGCGCCGCGGGAACTGGCCGAGGAGACCGGCCACCGCGCCGCCCGCTGGCGCCGGCTGGGCACGTTCTGGACGGCGCCCGGCTTCGCCAGCGAGGCGATGACCCTCTATCTCGCCACCGAGCTGACGGCCATCGACGGCTACGACGGTCCCGAGCCGGACGAGCGCCTCGACCTCGTGCGCCTCCCCTGGCGCGAGGCCCTCGCGCTCGCCGAGACCGGCCGCATCGAGGACGCGAAGTCGCTGGTGGGCATCTTCTGGCTGGCCCGGCTCGCGGAACGCGGCAACCTCTGAGGAACCCGCTCGGCGTGAGGGACGCTCAGCCGAGACGATCCAGGGCGCCCTGGTAGATGCGCGATCCCGGGGCCAGGGCGACCGCGAGGCGCAGGTGCGTCCGCGCCTCGTCCCGCCGGCCCAGCCGTTTCAGCGCCTGCCCGCGCCCGAAGTGGCCGTAAGCGGCACTGGGGTCGAGGTCGAGCAGGTGGCCGAAGGCCTCGGCGGCGGCCTCGATCTGGCCGCTGTTGTAGTAGGCCCGCGCGAGCGGCTCGAGGATCGAGCCCTTGCCCGGCTCGAGCCGCCTGGCCCGTTCGAGGATGACCACCGCCTGGGCATGATGGCGACGCTTGAGGAGAAGGAGGCCGCGCTGCAGCAGCCCATAGGCGGTCTCGCGCTCGGCCAGGTCGGCCAGCAGCGCCTCGTCGGAGGCTCCGGGCGCGGGCTCTTGGTCGGGGACGCTCACCCGCCCATCGTGCCACGACCGTCCGAACCTGTCCGGCGGCGCCGCGGACGGACGGTCAGGTCGTGCGCCAGTCGCTCAGGTCGATCGGTCGGAGGCGCGGGCTGGGCGTCACGCCGGGGATGCGGCCGCGCTTGGCGATGGGGCGGCCGTCGATCTCCTTGAGGTCGCCGGTGAAATCCACCGGGGTGGCCCCGCTGATGTACGACCCCACGGCGAACGAGTCCACCGGTGCCGCCTGCTCCTTGAAGTAGCGGATGCGGTCGGGATCGAGGCCGCCGCTGACGATGATGCGCACCTTGTCGTATCCGGCCTGGTCGAGGCGCGCCCGCACCTCGGTGACGAGGTCGGCGGTGACCCGGCCGCGCTCGGAGGGTGTGTCGAGACGGATGCCGTAGAGCCGCTCGCCCAGCGCCTGGGCCACGCGCAGCGCCTCCTCGGCCTCATCCTTGAAGGTGTCCACCAGCACGATGCGCGGCACCTCCGGCGCGAGGTCGCGGTCGAAGGCCTCGGCCGCCTTCACCGTGTCGCCGAAGATCAGCACGAGCGAATGGGGCATCGTGCCGGTCGGGGCGAGGCCGGCGAGACGCGCGCCGGCCGGCGTGGAGGCGCCCACGCAGCCGCCGACGATCGCGGCGTAGTCGAGCGCGTCGGTGACGTCGGGGTGGACGTGGCGGGCGCCGAAGCTGATCACCGGCTGCGGCGCCGCGGCATCGACGCACTCGCGGGCGGCGGAGGCCCAGCCGGTCGCCTGGGCCATCATGCCCAGGATGGCGGTCTCGTAGAGGCCGAACTCCCGGTAGCGGGCGCGGATGCGCAGCACGATCTCCTTCGACGAGATCGTGTCCCCGTCGTCGAGCCCCTCCACCGAGACCTCGTCGGGGTCGGCCTTCTCGAGGGCATGGGCGATGAGGATCTTCGCCTCGTCGATGCCGCACACGACCGCTTCCTGGCGCGCGAAGACCTCCATGGTGACCATCGGGTCGAGACCCTCGCGACGCAGGATCTCCGCGGCGCGTGCGAAGTAGACGTCGGCCGATTCGCCCGACAGGATCTCACTCGAGGGTCGCCGCCGGAGCATGACGCGATCAGCCATCGTGCGACGCGGCTCGCTTCACGGACGCTCCTCTCGTTGCCCCACTGCCCTCGGATGGTCGGCGAGTGTAGTGCATCAGGATCCCCCCGGCGACTCCATGAGCTCGGCCACGTCCGCCGCGTAACGGTCGACCACGGGATGGTGCGGCGCGGCGCCAGGCGACGGAACCGGTCGCCCGCCGGCCGGCCCGGCCAGCCAAGGCGCGGACGGCCCCGCGAGCAGGTCGCACACAGCCACCAGGCGCGCCACGGCGCGGCCGAGCGCGTCGCGGTCGAGGCCCGCCAGGGGCAGCTCGGCGGCCAGCACGATGCGCTCGTCATCGGAGAGGGCGAACTTCACGAAGGGCAGCTCATCGTTCCACATCAGCAGCTGTCGGTATGTCTTGCGGAAGCTGTCGCCGAGCGCCGGCGCGTAGTGGACCCACGCGAGCAGCCCGAGGCTGGGTGCCAGGATGAGCGTCAGGGGGATGCCGGACCGGACCCGTCCGTCGAGCAGGAGGTCGCGACTGACGATGCCGTCGCGCTCGGCCCGCGCGAGCGGCTCGAACTCCAGCTCCGCCAGCCACGCGTCGAGCTGGGCCGGTCCGGGGATGCCCGAGGGGTCGGTCGGGCCGCCGGCCTGACTCAGCGTTCACCCCGCCGAGCGGCGCTCGCCGGCGGGCGGCGCTCGTCGTCGCGTCTCTGCTCGACCGACCCGCCGCTCCTGACCACGCGGGAGCGGAAGTCCACCGCCCGCACATCCTCCGCGATGCGGCAGTTACGGCCGATACGCACGGCGCGCGGGATGATCGCGCGCTTGCCGACGACGGTGATGCCGGTGTTCAGGCGGGTCGGCTCCTGGCGATTGGGGATGCCCAGGTCCGCACCCTCGCCGATGTGCGCGTTGGGACCGATCGAGACCTCCTTGTCGATGATCGAGCGGTCGATGATCGCGCCGGCACGGATGACCGTGTCGAAGAGCACGATGCTGTCGCGCACGACGGCGCCGATGTCCACGCGCACGCCCGGCGAGAGGACCGAGTGCTCGACCGTGCCGGCCACGTTGCAGCCGTGGCTGATGAGGCTGTTGTGGATGTTCGCCGTCGCTCCGATGCGCGCCGGCGCCCGTTCCTCGGAGCGCGTGTGGATGAGCCAGTCGCGGTCGTACAGGTCGAGCTGAGGACGGTCCTCCAGCAGGTCCATGTTCGCCTGCCAGTAGCTTTCGATCGTGCCCACGTCCTGCCAATAGCCGTCGAACCGATAGCCGTAGACGCGGGCGCCACCGCCGAGCATGGCCGGGATGACGTCGCGCCCGAAGTCGGTGAGATCCTCGCGCAGCCAGCGCAGGAGGGCCTTCTTGGTGAAGACGTAGATGCCCATCGAAGCCAGGTCGCTCTTCGGCTTGGCCGGCTTCTCCTCCCAGTCCACGACGGCGCCAGCATCGCCCAGAGCGAGGATGCCGAAGCGGTGCGCATCGCCGAGGGGCACCCGCCGCACCGCCACGGTGACATCGGCGCGATGACGGCGGTGGGCCTGCACGAAGGGGCTGTAGTCCATCTTGTAGATGTGGTCGCCAGCCAGCACGAGCACGAGGTCGCCCGGCGCCTGGCGTATGGCATCGATGTTGGAGAGGACCGCGTCGGCGGTGCCGCGGTACCACTCGGTGGGGCGGCCCCGCGAGATGTACGGCTGGAGCATGCGGATGCCGCCCCGGTTGCGGTCGAGGTCCCAGGGCCGGCCGAGGCCGATGTGGTCGTTCAGCGAGCGCGGGTTGTACTGGGTCAGGACGACCACGTTGTCGATGCCCGAGTTGACGCAGTTGCTCAGGGCGAAGTCGATGATGCGGTACTTGCCCCCGAAGGGGACGGCTGGCTTCGCGCGCATGCTCGAGAGGATGGAGAGCCGTTCGCCCTCTCCACCCGCGAGGATGATCGCCATCACGCGCTTCACGGCCCGATGCTACACCCCGTCGGCAGCACGGACGGCCACCGTCCGGATCACAGGAAGAGTCGCGGGTTCATCCAGCCGTCGTCGAACTGGACGGCCCAGTGGAGGTGCGGGCCGGTGCTGTTCCCGGTGTTGCCCTCGTAGCCGATGAGCTGCCCCTGCTGCACCGACGCCCCCGTGTAGACGCCCGATGGCACGCGCGGCTGGAGATGTACGTACCAGGTCACAAGGCGCGAGGAGTGGGCGATGATGACGATCCAGGCGCGGTCCCCCGGCCGGTCGAAGGGGTTATAGCCGACGAAGACGATGAGGCCGTCACCGGCGGCGCGGACGGGCGCCCCGGAGTCGTTGACGATGTCGATGCCCCGGTGGAAGTGGCGGCAGTCGCCCAGCGGCGGCTCCCAGGAGAAGCCGGTGCAACCGAACTCCTGGGAGATCCGCCCGGCCAATGGCCATGCCAGCGTGCCGTTGTACTCGGAGGGGATGTTCCCGCGGTCGAGCTGTTCGCGGACGAGACGGTCGACCTCCTTCTTCAGGGCGTTCTGGGCACGCAGCTGGTCCCGCAGCAGGGCGGCCGCGGCAGCCTTGGTCTTGGCGATCCGGTTGAACGCCGCCAGCTGCTGCTCCTGGAGCTTGCGCGTCTCGACCTCCAGCGCGTCCAGCCGTTTCTTCGCCGCCAGGAGCGCGGCCCGCTGCTCCTTGATCGCCTCCGCCTGCGTCCCGACCTCGGCGCGCAGCTGGTCGGTCCGGAAGCGCGCGCCGTCGGTCGTCCGACGCAGCTCGGCCAGGGCGTCGCGGTCGCGTTCGATGCGCGCCGCGAGCTCGGCGTCCTGGTCCCCCAGGCGGAGGTAGATGCCGACCTGCGCCAGCACCTCGGTCAACGAGTCGGAGGTGAGGATCTGCTCCAGGAGGCTGGTGCGCTCGAGCTTGTAGGCATCGGCGATGCGCTGGGCGAGCAGGCGCTTGCGCTGGGCGAGGTCGGCCTGGCCCTGCGCCAGCTCACCCTCCAGCAGGCCGAGCGTCCAATCGAGGTGGGTCAGCTCGGCGACGAGCTCGTCGTAGCGCGCCTGGACCACCTCGAGCGCGGCGGTCGCGGTATCGATCTGCTGGCGCACCGCGGCCTGGTCGGCGTTGATCCCATCGAGGCGTCCGTTCGTGGCCGAGAGGGCGGCGCGGACCCGGGACTCCGCGGCCCGCAGGTCGGCCAGGGCGACCTTCTGGTCCTTGATGCGCTGCTGCAGCGCCCGCTGGCGGGCGAGCGCGTCGGAGAGGTCGTCGGCGCTCGCGGCGGGGACGCCGAGGAGGGCCGAGAAGGCGATGGGCACGGCGAGGAGGAGCGCGAATAGGGAACGCAGCGGCGCGTGGCGGGCACGGCGCATCAGGTTCGCATCATCGTGCAGGCAGGCTCCCTTCCGCGCCGGGTGGCGCTCGGTGACGCAGCCCGCCGGTGGTGCGCCGTCCGTGCGAGGGCACGACCGCGTGGACGACTCCGGCTGCGCGGATGATACGCCGCCGCGTCCAACGGGTCCGCG
>JBGPMJ010000166.1:0-5885 GCA_041486935.1 Candidatus Limnocylindria bacterium
AGAACGTGACGATCATCTCGGTCTTCTCCGGCGGACCGAGCCAGGGTGACCCGCTGAGCGACTACCAGCGGGCCGCGCTGGGCTTCGGGTCCAAGGCGATCTGGCCCTCGACCGAGGCCTTCCGCCGCGACAACATCGGGGCCGACGTGCCGCTCCCCGCGGGCGCCACGCCGTGGGTCGCGGACCCCGAGCGGGTGGCCGCCACCCAGGAGTTCGCGAACACCCAGTCGCGCCAGTTCTGGCAGCGCGCCGCCTGGACGCGCAACGCCAATATCACGAACGTCGAGACGCCCCAGCGCCCGCTGGCCGACGCGGTCGGCGGGCAGGGCTCGGCCGAGGCGGTCGACTTCGGCGCCGCCGACGCGATGACGATCCGCCGCGTCGAGGACGAGCGCTACGCCTACTTCATGGAGGCCTCGCTCATCCAGCTCGACCTGCCCGACGCCGTCTTCCGCGGCTACGTGGGCGACGAGCAGCTGCTCGGCGCGGTGCGCGAGGACGACCCGGCGCCGTACGAGCTGCTGCGCCGCGAGATCCTGCGCCTCGAGCCTCAGATCGTCTACTTCCCCCTCGCCATCGGGGGTCACGTGGACCACCAGCTCTGCCGCGAGGTCGGCGTGGCGATGCTCGACGAGGGCCGCCAGTGGGTGATGCCCGGTCCGGACCTCGTGGGCCGGACCGCCTTCTACGAGGACTTCCCCTACGCCTGGTGGCACGACTTCGCGGGCGCCGCGGACCTGGCCGGCACGATGGCCCTGCCGCCCGGCGTCTCGCTCCAACCGCGCTATTGCGACATCGGCGACATGCTCGAGCGCAAGTCCACCGGCCTGACCCTGTACGCCAGCCAGATCGTGCGGCTCTTCGAGAGCGAGCAGGGCATGCGCGACGATCTGGCCGGCTTCCACGCGCGCGTCGCGCTCGCGGGTGGCATGCGCGGCTTCGCCGAGAGGACCTGGACGCCGGTCCGGGCCTAGCAGCCCGGAGTCAGGCCGCGGTCGCTGCCCCGGCCGAGCGCGCGGCCACGGCCGAGGCGCCTTCGTCGTAGATGGTCTGGGTCGCCTGGATCATGAGCTCGATGCAGAAGCGCTCGTGGACGAGGTCGTGGCCGGCCCGCGCCAGCGTGTCGGCCAGCGGGTGGTCGGTCAGCAGGCGGACGATGCCGGCGGCCAGCGCATCGGCATCGTGGGGAGGCACGAGCAGGCCCGTCCGCTCGTGCTCGACCATCTCCGGGATGCCGCCCACGTTCGTGGCCACCACGGGCCGGCGCAGGGCCATCGCCTCGAGGATGGCCAGGCCGAGCGCCTCGCGGTAGGAGGGCAGCACGGCCACGTCGAGCGCGGCGGTGACCGCCGGCACGTCCTCGCGGCGCCCGGTGAAGACGACCTTCGCGCCCGGCCGCGCCTGGCGGGTGCCCACGCAGGAGTCCCCCAAGCACGGCTCTCCCATCAGGCCGAGCGCCTCGGCCTGATCTTCGAGCGCCTCGCGCCGGCTGCCCTCGCCGATGACCAGCAGGCGCGCCGCGGGCACGTGCTCCACGACGCGCGACCAGGCCTCGAGCAGCGTGGCGTGGCCCTTCTCCGGCTCCAGCCGCGCGACGACGCCGACGAGCGGCGTCCCGGGCTCGAAGCCGTACTCCTCGGGCAGCGTGCAGCAGGCTTCCAGCTGGTCGTAGCGCGAGAGGTCGACGCCGTTGTAGATCAGCTCGACCTTCGGGCCGGCGCGGCCCTCGGCCTCCAGCTTGGCCACGATGGCCCGGCTGACCGCGATGAGCCGGTCCATGTGCGGCGTCAGCGCCCGCACGAGGTCCCGGTCCTCGGTGCTCCGGACGCGGCTCGAGTGGACCGTCGAGATGACGTACGGCCGGGGCAGGCCCTCCTCGGCCAGCGTGAGCGCGGCCCGCGTGCCCACGATCTCGGCGCGGTACATGTGGTCGTGGACGACCTGCGGCGGGCGCGCCCGCATCAGCTCCACGAGGCGTGCCACGGCCTCGCGGTCGTCGGGCGTGTCGATGACCGTGGTGCGCAAGCCGGCGCGCTCGAAGCGCCGGATGGTCGGGCCGTCGCTGAGGCCCACGACCTCGACATCGTAACGGGCGTGGTCCATGCCCTTGACCAGCGACCACGTATGCTCCTGGGCGCCGCCGTTCGTGCCCGTGGCGAGCAGCTGCAGGACGCGGATGCGCTCGCCGGCGCCGAGGGGTGATCGCTCGGGGATCTCGAGGCAGGGGTCGGTCGGCGCGGGGGCGGTCATGTCAGGCCCTACGTTCGACCAGCAGGCGGTGGATCGGCTCGTCCAGCGCGCCCCACTCGTACTTGTAGGCCTCGTCGCCGCGCAGGAAGTCGAAGCGGCGGCGGCCGGCGGCCAGCCGATCGCGCAGGTAGGCCGCGGTCCCGGTGACGCCCGGCGAGAGGTCGCGCGCCTCGGGGTCCACGCCGGCGTTGTAGAAGAGGCACTCGATGCCGTCGTCGAAGCCGACGGTGGCGAAGACGACCCGACCTCCGACCTCGAAGCGCCCGAGCTGAAATCGGCGCCCGTCGCCCTCGGCGGCCTCGAGCTCGGCGAGTCGATGCATGAAGCGCCGGCTCCTGGCCCCGCCCTCGGTGGGCGGGAAGAGCCCCTCGGCGCCCCAGCGGGCCTGGTGCAGGTCGATGAAGGTCTCGACCGCCTGTGGGGTCGGCTCGACGACGCGGAACCTGGTGGGCCCGGCGGCCTCGGCGCGGCGGATCTTGCGCCGGATCTCGTGGCGGGCCTTCTTGTCGAGCGTGTCGAGGTAGGCCTCCCAGTCGCCGGTGGCCGGGAGCGTCAGGACCGGGCAGACGTCCTCGCGCTCGCGCCGGACCGTCCAGCCCTCGCGGGCGGCGCGGGCCTCGAAGGCGGCCTGGAGCGCGGCCAGGGCCGCGTCGGCGGCGCGCAGCCGGCGCAGGTCCACCACGTCCCAGTCCTGCGGGCCGTGGGCTGCGTCGGGGCTGGCAGCCAGGGCGTCCACGACGGCGCGGGCGACGTCCGGCAGGTCGGCCGGGTCGGCCAGGATCGTGGCGTAGTCGGCGTGGTAGCTGGCCCCGAAGAAGATAGCCTTCGCCGTGGGAGCGACCGGCGTCGTGGCCCGGGTGGTGGCGTGGCGCAGCGCGGTGGCCGTGGCCGCGTCCTCCGGCTCGACCTCGTGGCGGTGCATGAGGGGCACGATGGCGCGGATCGTCCCCGGGTCCGCCGGATCCACGATAGTCAGGTATTGCTCATGCGCGGTGGCGGCGTAGGCATCCCACCAGGCACGATGCACCGTCCAGCGGCTGAACGAGGTGGCGCGGGCGGTCCGCGCGAAGAGCTGCTCCCAGATCGCGCGGGGGATCGCCTCGAAGGCGACCGGCAGCGCGACGAGGGGACAGTCGGGTTCGGTATCGGCCGGGGCGCTGGCCGTCTGCGGGGTGGTCACTTGGGCCCGAGGATAGCACCGGGTCGGTTCGGTCGTTGCGGACGCAACGGGTTCGGCTGGAGGGCCGGCGACGACGGGGCCGCCGGGGAGGCGCCCGTGTGGGGCGCGGCAGGTCGCCGTCCTCCGCCTGATGACATTGGAGCCATCAGCCGTGCTGGGCGCCCTGGGTGGGCGGGCCGGCGGATGCGGCCGCGCTCGCTCGCTGGGGCGGCCGCGCTCGCCGTTGTTGGCGGCCGCGCTCGCTGTTGTCAGGAAACACCAAATGGGCGATTCGGCCTGGCGAGCGGTCGTCTGTGCCCGCAGATGATCGCCGCGTTCGCCCCCGCCGGCCTCGCTGGGGTCGTCGCGGAGCGTGCCACGGGGTCGAGACGGCGCTTCGCGCTCGACCTCGCTGGCCCGGGAGGCGCGTGCGGGACCGGGATGAGCTGTTTGGTGTTCAGGAAACAACGTCACTCGACGGACGTTCCACGTACGCCTCGCCGCCAGATGGCTATGCCTATAGACAGCTAGGCGTCTAGCAATCTAGACTGACCCCGTGAAGCGCGGCGACCTCCTCAGGAAGGTCGCCAGATCGGCGAAGGATGCCGGCGTCGAATGGGCACTCGTCCGCCAGGGTTCCCGACACGAGGTCTGGCGATGCGGGGCACGCTCGTGACCGTCCCAAGGCACCGGGAGATCAACGAGCTGACGGCGCTCGCCATCGAGCGGCTGCTCGAGGCTGAGCTCGGAGAGGGATGGTGGCGATGATGAAGCCGACGTACACGGCGGTCTGCGAGCGAGCGGAGCGATGGTGGGCGATCAGGATCGAGGAGTTGCCGGGCGTGTTCACGCAGGTGCGGCGCCTCGACCAGGCCGAGGCGATGGCGCGCGACGCGATCGCCCAGATGCTGGGGGTCCCCGGCGAGAAGTTCGAGGTGGACGTTCAGCCCGTCGTGCCCTCCGACGTGCGGCGGCTCGTCGCGGAGGCACGGACGGCCAGGTCGCGGAGTGAGGAGGCCAGCGAGGCGGCCGCAAGGGCAACCCGCGTCGCGGCGGCGGAGCTGGTGCGCCGCGGGCTCACGATGCGCGAGGCGGGCGTCCTGTTGGGCCTCTCCCACCAGCGCATCGACCAGCTCGTCGGCTGAGAACGCGCACCCTCGGGGTTACGGCGCCGCGCCGCAGGCGACTTCGGGGAAGCGGGCAAGCAGGTCGGCCCGGGCGGCAGCGACCGCGGCCATCGCCTTCTCCAGGCCCGCAAGGCGGTGGGCGGCCGCGGCCAGGCGCAGCGGGTCGTCGGCGGCATCGACGATCGCTCCGAGGGCGTCGGACTCGAGGGCCATGAGCCGGCCGTAGGCGACGGCGAGGCCTTGCGCGGGCTCGAACGCTTCGATGGTCCGGAGGCTTCCGGCGGTGGTGGCCACCTCTGCGGCCAGCGCGCGGGCACGGTCCGCCACGCCGGCGTGGCGGTCGGCGGCGATGTCGGCCAGCAACGCGTCGAGGGCAGTCCGCTCGGCGGCCACCTCGGCCGCCACCAGGCAGCCGGCGATCTCGACCTCGTCGGGCACGAGCCCGTGACTCGTGGCGATCGGCGTGGGCGTGGCCCGCTCGCGCGGCGTCGGGGTGGCGGTGGCCGGGGCGGTCGCACCGCCTCCCAGGGGTTCATCGCCCCCCGGGGGGTTATCGCCCGCCGAGGGGGCGAAGAGGAAGGCGTACGCGCCAGCCGCGCTGGCGAGGACGAGCGCGACGACGACGATGCCCACGATGGCGAGGCGTCCCCGGCGTTTCGGCCGCGTGAGGCCCGGCGACGGGGGGACGAGCGCCTCGAACTCGGGGCTCGAATAGGGCGTGCCTCGGTAGCGCTCGGAGAAGGAGCGGCTCGGGTCCGGCTTGGGCTCGGGCGCCAAGGTCGGTCGGGCGCGCGCGGTCGGCTTCGAGGCGGACGTCGTGGGCACCGGGCGCCCGGACCGCGATGGGCGCCGGATCACTCGGAACCGCGGGCCCGGGTCCTCGGGCGCGTCCCCCTTTGCCGACGAGGCCGGGCCGGCACCGGGCTGCGCCCCGGGCGGGGGAACCGGCCTGACCGGCGCCCCCGGTCGCAGATCCTGCCCGCAGTTCATGCAGAACGTCGCCGCGCTGGAGCGCGCGATCCCGCAGCGAGGGCAGGCGACCTCTGTCACGGTTCGAGGGTAGCCCTCCCTGGCAAATGCGGGGTGCGCGGGGGCACCGCCGTACGATCGCCGCCCCGCCCGCCCCGGGCGCTGATCGCGCCCCCCGATCCTATACTCCGGCCATGACCAAGACAGCGCTCATCACCGGGATCACCGGCCAGGACGGCTCGTATCTCGCCGAGTTCCTCCTCGAGCAGGGCTACCGCGTCGTCGGGATGACCCGGCGATCGAGCACCTTGGCCGACGAGCGGATCGCCCATCTTGCCGGACGGCTCGAACTGATCCAGGGCGACCTCCTGGACCAGGCA
>JBGPMJ010000167.1:0-5875 GCA_041486935.1 Candidatus Limnocylindria bacterium
AGGACCGCCCCCGTGAGGATGGAGATGATGCTGAAGCTGATGGCGAAGTTGCTGAAGCCGCCCATCGTGCGGAACAGCTCCTGCGCATAGCCCAGCCCGTGCAGTTCGTGGATGTCCTGCTTGATGACGTCTTCGCGTGATTGACCCTGGGTCATCGAATCCTCCCTGGCTAATGGGCTCGGACGTGTCACGGGCTGGCGCACGGCTCCCTCATCCGTGGCCGGGGATGCATCTCGGCGCCGCTTCCCTCCGTGGGCGCCGGGGCCGCGTGACGTTCGTCCGCAGGCAAGGGGTCGCGCGTACGGACCAAAGGATGGAAGGCGGCCGGTCTCGGCCGCTTGCTGCGACGCCGTCCTCCTTTCGCTCCCGCTCGTCCCCCGTGGGACCGAGGGACCGCGCGCTCGGTGGGCAAGCGCGGTCAGGACGCGACTATAGCGAGCAGGATGCGCGGCGGGAAGGGGTTTGCGCGCGCCTCGCTCGCCCCCCTAGTAGAGCGTCCGGGCTCCCTCCGAGACGTGGAGGACGAAGGCCTCGTCGCCGATCGGCGCGTCAAGCTGGAGATCGGTGGCCTCGGCCTGGCGCGTGACGGCGTCGCCGATGCGCTCCACGAGCAGCACGATCAGCCCGCTCAGGCGGTCCACGCCGACCTCTACCGAGCGCTCCGGCCGGTCGGTCAGCACCTCCGTGCGACGCGGGTGGTCGCAGCGGACGAGCCACGTTTCGCGATCGCGCAGGCGGGTCGTGCCGAGCAGCGTCAACTCGCCGGTGGCCAGCACGTTGCGGCAGAAGCCGTGCGGATGCACGAACGTGTCGGCCAGCGTCTCCATGGGCAGCATCGTCCGGGGCACGTAGACCCGCGCGAAGGAGGGCAGGTCTCTGCTCGTCAGGCCCTCGGGGCGTTCGCGCACCGGGCGCGTCGTGGTGGCGTCAGCCCGGGCGTCGTAGGTGCGCACGGTGGTCCCGTCACCGACCCAGATATGGCTGTTGGCGCGCAGGGCGTCGCCGTCGAAGCGGCTCAGGACCTTGGCTCGGCGGGGGTGCCGCAGCCAGACCTCGAGCGTCTCCGTCTCCTCGCCACGCGCCGTCCACGTGCGGTCCTCGATGCGCATGCGCAGCGACTCGAAGCGCAGCTCGGCGTCGCGCATGAACGTGAACAGCTCGGGGAAGCTGGGCGCGTCCGTGGGCGGGGCGACAATCTGCGGCAGGCGCGGGCCGGCCTCGGCGACGGGGACGGGCAGGTCGGACATCGGGCGGATTGTACGGCCAGTGGGATGTGGCGCGGGGCGGCTCGTGGGTGGCCCGCCGGCGCCGGTGCCGCGACGCACCGCATCCGGGGTTCCGGGCCGTGTGGCACGGGACGCGAGTAGTACTTGCGTACTAGACTGGCGACCCTTGGGTGGGCGGCCGGGTTCCGCTGCACCTTGCTAGACCCGGAGAAGGTCGCTCCACGGAGGCACGAATGCGGTACCGACGGACCATCCTCGCGGCACTGGCCGCACTCGCGCTCACAGCCTCGAATGTCCTCGCGGCCGCCCCGCCGGCGAGCACGGATGCGACGACCGCCGGAGCGGACCTCGATACCTCCTCAGCCATCGTCGTGCTCAAGCAGGCTCCAGTCGCAACGTATGACGGCCACGTCCCGGGCTATGCCAAGACGCGGCCGGACAAGGGCAAGATCAACCCCAACAGTGCAGCGGCGAAGAAATACCTCGGCTACCTGAAGGCCGAGCACAGCGAATTCGCCAAGTGGCTGCAGCAGAACGTTCCCAGCGCCAAGATCACCTCGGAGTTCTACACGGTCCTCAACGGCGTGGCCGTCAAGCTCAACGGCAACGCCATCGGCAAGTTGGCCAACAACACGGACGTGCTCGTCGTCGAGTACAACGCGCTCTATCGCCCGACCATGAGCCAGAGCTACAAGGTCATCAACGCCAGCGGCGCCTGGGCCGAGGCCTCCGGCGGTCGCGCGGGCGCCGGGGCGGGCGTCAAGGTCGGCATCATCGACACGGGCATCGACAAGACCCACCCGTTCTTTGACCCGGCCGGCTTCAGCTATCCCTCCGGCTTCCCGAAGTGCGACGCCACCGACAGCGCCACGAACACGGCCGACAGCGCCTGCAAGTATGTGTCGCCCAAGGTCATCGTCGCCAAGGTCTTCACGAACAAGCAGAACCAGAACGGCTTCGACGCCGAGGCCGTCCAGGACCACGGAACGCACGTGGCAGGGACCGTTGCCGGCGTCACCGGCAAGACCGCGATCATCAACGGCGTGAGCATCGGTGACCTCTCGGGCGTGGCCCCCGGCGCCTGGCTCGGCAACTACAACGTCTTCCCGGGCAGCATCACGAACGCCCGCAGCGAGGACATCCTCAATGCCGTCGACGCCGCCGTCGACGACGGCATGGACGTGCTCAATCTGTCGCTGGGTGGCGGCTACCGCGGCAACAACGATCTCCTCGCCATGGGCCTCGACAACACGGTCGATGCCGGCGTCGTGGTCGCCGTGGCGGCCGGCAACAGCGGCCCCGGCGGCAACACCGTCGAGTCCCCCGGCCGGGCTCGGAACATCCTGACCGCGGGCGCCAGCACGAACCAGCACTTCGTCGGCCAGCCCTTCACCTACCCAGCGTCTGGCGGCACGACCGTCGGCGTCGCCGTGGGCGAGTTCCCCGCGCTGCCGAGCGCTACGTACACCCTGTTCGACACGGGCAACACCGGCTGCACGAGCGTCCTGGGGTCGGCGGCCGGCAAGCTCGCGATCATCACTCGTGGCGGCTGCACCTTCAGTACGAAGGTGCGCAACGCCACCACGGCCGGTGCAACGGCGGTGCTCGTCGTGAACAACGTCGCCGGCGATCCGACCGCCATGGCCAAGGATGGCCTTGGTGGCGACGGCCTGCCGGCCGTGATGATCGGCCTAGCCGAGGGTGCCGCGCTCCGAACTTCGATCGGCGCGGGTACCACCGACGCGGTCGCGACGGCCACCTTCTCCGAGTTCATCACCGCCTACAAGGACATCCTGGCCGGCTTCAGCAGCCAGGGGCCGACCAGCGTCGACATGGCCATCAAGCCGGACCTGACCTCGGTCGGTGTGAACGTTCTCAGCTCCACCTCCTGCGTGGCCAACCCGTCGGCCACTTGCGGCGGCGAAGGCACGTGGGCGTTCTTCAGCGGCACCTCCATGGCCACGCCGCACATCGCCGGTTCCGCGGCGGTGCTGCGGGGTCTCCACCCGACCTGGTCGCCCGCTCAGATCAAGTCGGCCCTCGTGAACACCGCCGACCGGGTCATCAAGAACGCGAAGACGGGCACCTTGGGCGTCGGCCCCATGGCGCAGGGCGCGGGACGGGAGAACCTGACCGCCGCAGCCGATGCGACGCTGGCCATCACTCCGGTTTCGGCCAGCTTCGGCAAGGTCAACGCGTCGAACAACAATCCGACTGGTTACACGCTGACGCTCTGGAACCTGACCGGCAGCGATCAGACGTTCGGCCTCTCGGCAACGAAGTTCACGCCCGATACCAGCCCTTCGCTGATCCCGTACAACGCGGGCTCGACGAGCGCCGGGGACGGCCGGATCTCCTTCCCGACCAGCGTGACCGTTCCTGCCAGCGGCTCGGCCCAGATCACCGTCCTGGTCAACGCCGGCGCCGTTAAGGGCTCGGTCATCCAGGGCTGGATCACGCTCGATGGGACGAGCGACTACCACTTCGCTTACTGGGCGGAGGTGGCACCGTAACGACAAGGCCGCCCGCCCGGTCGCGGGCGGACGACATCAGGTCGTAGGGGAGGCCCTGGGGCGATCGGCTCCGGGGCCTCCCGCTGTTCGGTGCCGCGACCGGCCGGTCAGACGCGTCAGGTATGAGGGGTGCTCATGCAGGTGGCCGGATCCACGCTCGGTTACTCACCACTCGGCGCCAGTGAGAGGTAGCCAAGCTCGGTTTCACCGGGTTGCATGAGTGGTACTCATACGTCAATACCCCTGAGCTGCGGCCTCGGCCGCCGTACACTGGACGCCATGACCGACCCGACCCCGCGCCCCGGCTTCCGCCTCGAGAGGGACCCGCTGGGCACGCTCGAGGTGCCGGAGGACGCCTACTACGGCGTCCAGACCGAGCGGGCCATCCGCAACTTCCCCATCAGCGGGCGACGGCCGGACATCGCGCTGGTGCGGGCGGCGGTGCAGGTCAAGAAGGCGGCAGCGCGCGCGAACCATGCCACGGGGCGGCTGCCCGACCGCCTGCACGCAGCCATCGTCCAGGCCGCCGACGAGATCCTCGGCCTGGCTCCCGGCTCGGCGACCGAGGAGGGCCGGGAACTCCAGGCTCGGCTCCTCGATGCCTTCCGGGTCGACCCCTTCCAGGCCGGCGCCGGCGTCAGCCACAACATGAACACCAACGAGGTGCTGGCCAACCGGGCCATCGAGCTTCTCGCCCAGAAGGGAATCGGCAGCGGTCGCCGCGGCGACTACGCCGTGGTCAGTCCCAACGATCACGTGAACATGGCGCAGTCCACCAACGACACCTTCCCGACCGCCATGCGCGTGGCCACGCTCGACCGCATCCACGAGCTGCTGCCCGTCCTCGACGAGCTGATCGGCGCCTTCGACGATCGGGCGCAGGCCTTCGACGGTGTGCTGAAGTCGGGCCGCACGCACATGCAGGACGCGGTGCCCATCCGACTTGGCCAGGAGTTCGCCGCCTACACCCTGACCCTCAAGCGGGCCCAGGCACGCATCGCTGCTGCCGCCGAGGGCATCGAGGAGCAGAACATCGGAGCCACCGCGGTGGGCACCGGCCTCAACGCCGAGCCTGCCTACATCGAGGCCGTCGTCGGCTTCCTCTCCGAGCAGACGGGCTACCGCCTGCGCACCGCCGAGCACCTCGTGCAGGCCACCCAGTCGATGGCACCGATGCTCGACGTCTCGTCGTCGCTGCGCGCGCTGGCCGTGGACCTGGCCAAGATCATGGAGGACCTGCTGCTGATGTCGTCGGGTCCGCGCACGGGCTTCGCCGAGATCCGCCTGCCGGCGAAGCAGCCGGGCTCCTCGATCATGCCCGGCAAGGTGAACCCGGTGATGGTCGAGAACCTCTCGATGATCTGCTACCACGTCATCGGCAACGACACGGCCGTGGCCTGGGCCGCTTCCCGCGGGCAGCTCGAGCTGAACGTGATGATGCCGCTCATCGCGCACGAGACCCTCGAGGCGCTCGAGGTGTTGACCTCGGGCTGCCGGCAGTTCGCGCGCGAGTGCGTGGCCGGCATCGAGGCGGACGTCGAGCGCAGCGCCTGGTTGCTGGAGCAGTCGAGCGCCATGGCCACGCCGCTGGCGCCGTATGTCGGCTATGCCCTGGCCGCGGCGATCGCCAAGGAGGCCGTCGCGACCGGCAAGACGATCCGCGCGCTGGTCCTGGAGAAGGGCATCTTCACGCGTGAGGAGCTGGACGTCATCCTCGACCCGCACGAGCTGACCGAGCCGGGCGTCGCCGGCGGCTTCAAGTTCGAGCCGCGCATGCCTCCCGGCTACGAGCGCCCGACCGGGCCGGTGGGCGGCGGGGGCTGACCCAGGGACCGACCGGCCCTACGCCCGAAAGCTGACGTCTCGATAGCCCGAAAGTATGGGTGGCCGATACGTGTCGGGTACCTTCACGCCGGCCGGCCGGGTTGAGTAGGCTCTCCACTGATGCTCCAGATCACCGACCCGTACAAGATCCTCCAGGTGGATACCGAGGCCGAGCCCGAGGTGATCCGGGCCGCCTTCCGCAGCCTCGCACAGAAGTATCACCCCGACGTCCGGGGCGGTTCGGAGGAGCGGATGGCCGCCCTCAACGCCGCCTGGACGATGCTCCGGGACCCCGTGCGGCGGGCCGCCGTC
>JBGPMJ010000168.1:0-5872 GCA_041486935.1 Candidatus Limnocylindria bacterium
CGGTCTTCCTGTTCGGCCTGCGCCGGCTGATGGACGCGCTCATGGAGCCGCTCGGCGGATCGCGCGGCGCTCCGCTGGTGGACCTGCTCGTGCGCGATCGGACGTTGGCGCGGGGCGCGCGCATCGTGGCCATCGGCGGCGGCACCGGCCTCTCCACGCTGCTGCGCGGGCTGAAGGCCCACACCAGCAACCTGACCGCCATCGTGACCGTGGCCGACGACGGTGGCTCGTCGGGCAAGCTGCGCACGGAGCTGGGCATGCCGCCCATGGGCGACATACGCAACTGTATCGCCGCTCTCGCCGACACCGAGGCGACGATGACGCGCCTGCTGCAGTACCGCTTCCCCGATGACGGCGAAGCGTCTGGCGGACTGGGCGGCCACGCCGTCGGCAACGTGCTCATCGCCGCACTCAGTGAGATCGAGGGTGACTTCGAGGAGGGCGTGCGCAAGATGAACGGGGTCCTCGCCGTGCGCGGCCGCGTGGTGCCTGCGGCGCCGGTGCCGCTCACCCTGCACGCCGAGCTCGATGACGGGGCGACGCTCATCGGCCAGTCGCGCATCGCCCGCGCGCGTGGCATCCGGCGCGTCTGGGTGACGCCGCTCGACGCCCGTGCCTCGGGGGACGCCCTGGAGGCCATCGCCGCCGCCGACCTCATCGTGGTCGGGCCCGGCAGCCTCTTCACGAGCCTGCTGCCGTGCCTCCTCGTCGGGGAGATCGCCGCCGCTCTGCGCGTCGCGGCCGCGCCGTGCATCTACGTGGCCAACGTGGCCACGCAGCTCGGCGAGACGGAGGACTTCGCGCTCATCGACCACCTCGACGCACTGCAGCGACACCTCGGGGATGGGGTCTTCGACGTCGTGCTGGCCAATGGCAACGTGGGCGCGCGGGCGCCCAGCGACTGGCCCGCCCGGCCCGTCGCCCCCGAGCTTCCGGAGTCGTGGAGCCGACGCGTGCGGTTCGTGATCGTGGACGTGGTGGACGCCGACAATGCCCACCACCACGATCCCGAGAAGCTCGCGCTGGCGCTACTCGCGCTCCCGGGGCTGGGCGTCATGCGGCGCGCACGCCCCGACGCGCTGCGCAGCGCGTGAGTCCGCGGCCTGCGCCCAGCTCCGCGACGGCCTCCGCGGACCGTCCGGCGCGCGAGATCGTCGAGGCGCTGCGGGCCGAGTTGGCTGCGGTGGATCCGGGCCGGCCGTGTTGCCGCGTGGCGGAGCGTGCGGGCCTCGGTGCTGCGGCGACGGGACGGGCCCCTAACGCGGTCGTGGCGCGCCGCGCCGTCCGACTGCAGCGGATCCCGGACGGCGACGCGCGCGCGTTCTCGTGGGACGGCGCGCCGGACCACTGCCGCATCGCCTGGGTCCGCGGGCGCTTCCTCGCCCGCGGCTCGCTGAGCCTGGCCGCGGGCCGGACGCACCTCGAGTTCGTGGTCGACGCCGATGAGGCGCCGGTCCTCGTGGCCCGCTTGACGGAGCTTGGGCTGCCCGCGCCATGGCGGCTCCGGCGGGGAGCCGGCGTGGTCACCTGGAAGAGCACCGCCGCAGTCCTGCGCTTCCTTCAGCTGACCGGCGCGCGGGCGGCGCTGCTCGAGCTGGAAGCACGCATGGTCGCGCGCGACCTGCGCGCCGAACTCAACCGGCAGCTCAACGCCGAGACGGCCAACCTGCACCGGGGCATCGCGGCCGCCGCGCGGCAGCTGGCCGCCGTCGCCGAACTCGAGGCCGCGGGGCGCCTGGCCGAGATGTCGAGGACGGCGCGCGGGGTGGCGCGCGCGCGGGTCGAAACCCCGGAGGCGACGCTCACCGAGCTCGCGCAGCGACTCGGCCTGGGGCGCTCGGTCGTGCAGCGTGCCCTCGAGCTGCTGGAGCGCGAGGCGCTCCGGCTCGAGGTGCGATGATGCGGGCCGTGCGCCCGATCATCGTCGCTGGGAACTGGAAGATGAACTCGACGCCCGCCGATGCGGGCACGCTCGCGGCGGTCATCGCCGCCGCGACGGCTGAAACCGCGGTGCGCCGCATCATCTGCCCCCCGTACGTCGCGCTCCAGGCGGTGGGAGCAGCCCTGGCCGGGACGGGTGTCGAGGTCGGGGCGCAGAACGTCCATGCCGAACCCGCCGGCGCGTACACCGGCGAGATCTCTGCGGCCATGCTCAGCGGGCTCGTCACGTGGTGCATCGTGGGCCACTCGGAGCGCCGCCGCGACCAGGGCGAGACCGACGCACTCGTCGGACGCAAGCTGGTGCGCTGCCGGGAGCACGATCTTCGGCCCATCCTCTGCGTCGGCGAGACGCTCACCGAGCGCGAGGCCGGGCGCGCCGAGACCGTCGTGCGCAGCCAGCTCGACGGCGCGCTGACCATCCTCGACCCGGTCAGGCGAGAGACGAGTGCGGGCTGGCTGGTCGTCGCCTACGAGCCTGTCTGGGCGATCGGCACCGGCCGCACGGCCTCGGGCGCCGACGCCGCGAGCATGGCCGGCGTCATCCGTGAAGCGCTCGAGCGGAACGGGCTGGGCGCCGCTGCGGAGGCCGTCCCGGTCCTCTACGGGGGGAGCGTCACGAGCGCGACCATCGGCGAGTTCCTCGCCGAGCCGTCGCTCGACGGTGCGCTGGTCGGTGGCGCCAGCCTCAAGGTCGACCAGATGGCCGGCATCGTCGCCCGGGCCGCACTGACCGCGCGGGCGCGGGCAGCAGCGGAGGCGGCGCCCTGAACGCGCGCCGGCCGCGTCCCATCGTCATCGTCGTGCTTGACGGGTTCGGCATCGGACGCGACCCGGCCGCGGACGCCATCGCCGCGGCGCGCATGCCCCGCTGGCGGGCCCTGCTCGACGCCTGGCCGCATGCCCGCCTCGAGGCGTCGGGCGAGGCAGTGGGCCTGCCGCCGGGCCAGATGGGCAACAGCGAGGTCGGCCACCTCAACCTGGGCGCGGGGCGGCCCGTACCGCAGGATCTGCCGCGCATCGACGCCGCCATCGCCGACGGCTCCTTCGCCGCCAACCCGGTCCTGCGCGACGCCTGTGCGCGGGCCGCACGGCCCGGCGGACGCCTGCACCTGGTGAGCCTGGTCGGTCCGGGCGGCGTCCACGCCGTCGACCGCCACCTCGTGGCGCTGGCCGCGCTGGCGCGCCGTTTGGATGCCGGCGCCGTCGCCGTCCACGCGCTGCTCGACGGCCGCGACACGCCGCCGCGCTCGGCGGGCGCCTTTCTGCCCGACCTCGAGGAGCGGCTGGCGGCGGTCCACCCCAGCGCCCGCCTCGCCACGGTCGGCGGTCGCTACTACGCCATGGACCGCGACCATCGCTGGGAGCGCACGAAGGCGGGCTACGACGCCATCGTCCATGGGCAGGGCCTGCGCGCACCGACCGCGGCCACGGCCGTGGCGGAGGCGTACGCACGCGGTGAGGGCGACGAGTTCGTGCGACCCACCGTCATCGACGGGGTGGACGGCACGATGCGGTCCGGCGACGTCGTCGTGCACTGCAACTTCCGGGCCGACCGCGCGCGGCAGCTGATCCACGCGCTCGTCGACGGAGACGAGTTCGCGGGGTTCGATCGGGGCGATCGCCCGGGCGACCTGTTCGTGGTGACGATGACCGATTACGAGCGCGGCCTGCCGGTGTCGGTGGCGTTCCCGCCGCTCACGGTGCCCGGCCTCGCGCAGCACGCCTCCGAGCTCGGCTGGCGGCAGCTCCACGTGGCGGAGACCGAGAAGTACGCCCACGTCACGTACTTCTTCAACGGCGGCGTGGAAGCGGCCTGGCCGGGCGAGGAGCGCATCCTGGTGCCGAGTCCCAAGGTGGCCACGTACGACCTGCGGCCGGAGATGAGCGCGGCGGGCGTGACCGACGCCCTCGTGGCGGCCATCGAGGGGGGCCGCGAGGACCTCATCGTGGCCAACTACGCCAACCCGGACATGGTCGGGCACACGGGCGTCTGGGACGCGACGGTGCAAGCGCTCGAGTTCCTCGACGGCTGCCTGGGACGGGTCGCGGACGCGCTGCTGGCGGTCGATGCGGCCTCGGTCGCGAGCGGGGGGCCCGGCGCGCTGCTCTGTCTCACCGCCGACCACGGCAACGCCGACGAGCTGCGCGACGCCGACGGACGGCCCGTCACGGCCCACTCCCTGAACCCGGTGCCGCTCGTGCTCGTGGGCAGCCCCGTCGGCGGCGCGCGCCTGCGCGACGGGGTCCTGGCCGATGTCGCGCCGACCCTCCTCCAGCTGGCGGGGGAGCCGCCCGCGGCGGGCATGACGGGGCGGTCGCTCGTGGTCGAGGGGAGGCGGGGTAGGTAGGACAGCGGCCGCCGTGGCGGGGACCCCGTGCTATCCTTCCGCCGCGTCGCAATCACCCGAGGAGCCCCGCACCGTGAACCCGTTCCTGGCCGTCGGCCAGATCGTCGTCAGCATCGGCCTCATGTTCTCGATCCTGCTGCAGGCGCGCGGGGCCGGGCTCTCGTCCGCCTTCGGCGGCGATTCGTCCGTGTACCGCAGCCGTCGCGGCCTCGAGAAGACCCTCTATCGCTTCACCGTCGTCCTCACGTCCCTCTTCGTCGTCTTCTCGATCGCCGCCTTCCTCCTGACGAGCAAGGCGGCCTGATCGCGCGGTGCCGGTGCCGCGAGGGGCGTCGCCGGCCCGGATCGAGGTGGGCTCCTCATGACGGTGCCTGAACGCGGCCTCCTCGCCGCCGGCTTCCTGCTCCTGGCCGCCATCGGCCTCGGCCTCGTGTCCCGCGCCCCCGCCCCGTCCGTCGTCGTCGGCAGCGCGGAGCCGTCGCCGTCCATATCGGACACGGCGCTTCGGGAGGGCGTCGTCGGCAGCATCGAGACGCTCGACCCCCTGTACGCCACCGATCCTGCCGAGCGGGACGCCATCGCCCTGCTCTTCCGGGGCCTGACGCGCCTCGGCCCCGGCGCCTCGTTCGAGCCCGACCTGGCCGCGAGCTGGGAGATCGCCGACGGCGGCCGCACCTGGACCTTCACGCTGCGTGAGGACGTGCGCTGGCATGACGGCCGTCCGGTCACTGCCGACGACGTGGTTTTCACCGTGCTCAGCCTGCAGCATCCCGACTACGACGGACCCTTCGCCGGTCCGTGGCGCGACGTCATCGTGGAGCGCCTCGGACCCTTCGCGGTGCGCTTCCGCCTGCCCGAGCCGCTCGCCTCGTTCCTGGCGGCCACGACGCAGCCGATCGTGCCGGCCCACCTGTTGGCGGCGATCCCGGTGGCCGAACGGCGCTTCACCGCCTTCGGTCGGGAGCCCGTGGGCAGCGGCCCCTTCCGGCTGGCCTCGCTCGACTACACCGTGGCGCGCATGGAGCGCTTCGGCCCGCCGCCCGGCGGTCCCCGGGCCCTCCCGCCCGACGATCCGTTGGCGACGCTCCCGCCACCCACCCCGGCCTCGCCGCCGGCCGGTCCGCCGCGCCCGCTGCTCGATGCGCTCGAGCTGCGGGTCTTCGCCACACCCGATGAAGCGGCGGCGGCCTTCCGGGCCGGCGAGCTTGACGCCCTGGGCGGTCTCCCCGCCTCGCTCACGGCTGAGCTGGCCGCGCTGCCCGGCGTGCGGAGCGCCGTCTACCCCACGACCGTGATGACGGCGGTGGTCTTCAACCTGCGCTCGGCGCCGTCGCCGTTCCGCGATGCGCGCGCCCGGCGGGCGCTGCTCATGTCGATCGATCGGGGCGCGATCGTCAGCTTGCTCCTCGATGGGGCGGGCATCGTGGCCGACACACCGACCACGCCGGCCTCGCCGTTCCACGACGTCTCGTCGGCACCGGCGGTCACCCACGACCCGGCGGCCGCAGCCAAGCTCCTCAAGGCTGCCGGCTGGACGCGGGGGACCGCGGGCTGGCGTCAGCCGAAGGGCACGGCTGTGGCCA
>JBGPMJ010000169.1:0-5821 GCA_041486935.1 Candidatus Limnocylindria bacterium
GATGCGGTAGTAGGGCAGCTCCGCGGTGGGCAGGATGCACAGCGCCTTGTTGTCGGTCTCGAAGAAGACGCGGTGCTCGTAGAGCAGCTCATCGGTCCAGGCCGGCCGGTAGCCCGCGATCCGTGCGTGGAGCACGAGGTCGTGGTTGCGTCCGGCCACGCCGAGGGGGTCGAACTGGAACGAGCCCAGCCGCTCCATGACGCGCAGCACACTGTCGCGCTCCGGGGGCAGGGCGCGCGGCGGCGCCAGCAGATGGTGCAACGCGAGATAACGGCGCGCGACCGCCGCGCTCAGGGATCGGGGCTGGGGCACGCTCGGATGGTACGCGGTGAAGCCGGCGATGAGCGCCGCGGCCCATCATCGTGGTGGCCAGCAGTCTGGTGTTACCAGTGGTGTTACCATGCTGAGCATGAAGTCATACCGTACTCGCCTTCCGTCGGGCGTCCGGGTCCGCAAGCTATCCGTCAGCCTGCCCGAGCCGTTGGCAGCATTCGTGGAGTTGCGCTCGACCGAGGCGGGCATGCCCTTCAGCACCGCCCTCGCCACGATCATCCAGCACGCGGTCGACGAGGAGGGGCAGGCACGCCTGGAGGCGGCCCTCGCCCTCGATGCCGAGGAGAGCCTCGCGCTGACGCGAGCGGCCCTGCCGGCCACGATCACCGGCCTGGAGCGCGTCGAGTGGTAGGGCTCGGCAACCAGCCGGCCATTCCCGGCCCGCGTCGCGGTGACATCCACTTCCTGGTCTTTCGCGACGTGGGCGGCAACGTCATCTTCGGGCCCCACCCGGCCGTCGTCGTCCAGGCCGACCGCATGTCAAGGTCCTCGACGACGCTCGTCGTGCCGTTGACCAGCAAGGTCCGCAGCGCCGACCTTGCACCGCCGTACCTCGTTCGTGTCACCGCTCGGGACACGGGCCTCGACCGCGACGGCTGGGTCAAGGCCGACCAGCTCTTCACCTTCCCGACCGCCGAGCTCGGCCCGCGCGCTGGCCGCCTGAGCGCGGCGCGGCTCGAGGCGCTGGACGCCGCGCTGCGCTTCGTCCTGGATCTTGCGTAAGGGACTATGCTTTACCAATGAGCCGTAAAGTAAAGACCAGCCGCCGGCGCGGTCGCACGCGCATCAGCGCCAAGCACCAGATCACGATCCCGGTCGACGCGTTGGCGGCCGCGGGCTTGCAAACGGGCGATCGACTCCGGGTCGAGCCCGGTGGGCCGGGCCGGATCACGTTCGTCCGCGAGGAGGATCCCATCACCCGACACGCCGGCGTGTTGACCGGGGTCTACCGGCCGGATGAGCTCGAGGAGCTCCGCCGCGAATGGGCCTGACCGTGCTCGACGCCGGCGTCGTCATCGCGGTCCTCGACGCGGCTGACGGGCATCATGCGGCGGCGCGCGCCGCCCTCTCGGAGGCACTCGCCCGCGGTGACGAGCTCGTCCTGCCCGCCTCCGCCTACGCCGAGAGCCTGGTGGGTCCGTCACGGCGCGGCGGGGCCGCGGTCGCGGCGCTCGACGCCTTCCTCGACGATGTGCCGGTCAGGGTAGAGCCCCTGACGCGTCCCGTGGCCGCGGTGGCAGCGCGACTGCGGGTCATCCATGCTCGGGCGCTCCGGCTGCCCGACGCCCTCGTCCTCGCCACCGCCGAGACGGCCGCTGCCGATCTGCTGATCACCACCGACGCCCGTCTCCCGGCCGGCGAGGTCCGCCTCCAGGTGGTCTGAGGGACACTCCCGGTCCGCTCCCTATACTTCCCGGCGCATGGCCAGTCAGCGAGACTACTACGACATCCTCGGTTTACCCCGGGGGGCGAGCGACGCCGACATCAAGACGGCCTTCCGCAAGCTCGCCCAGCGGTGGCACCCCGACGTCAACACGGAATCGGGCGCCGACGAGCGCTTCAAGGAGATCAACGAGGCCTACCAGGTCCTCTCCGATCCCCAGCGCCGCCAGGCCTACGACACCTTCGGGCGCGCGGGCGTGGGTGCCGGGGCCGAGGGCTTCGGGCCCTTCGGGGGCTTCCAGGGCTTCGGCGACCTCTTCGACGCGTTCTTCGGCCAGGGTGCACCGGGCGCCAGCCGTCGGGGCCGGCCACCCGTCGGCGCCGACCTGCGCTACGACCTGCGCCTGACCTTCGAGGAGTCGATCCGGGGCGTCGAGAAGGAGATCGAATTCAGTGCGCTCGGACGGTGCGACACCTGCTCCGGGAGCGGGGCGCAGGCCGGCACGAGCCCGACGAACTGCCCAGGCTGCGGCGGCAGCGGCGAGGTCCGGTCCGTCCGCTCCACGATGCTCGGCCAGATGGTCAACGTCGCCGCCTGCCCGCGCTGCGGGGGCCAGGGTCGGATCATCGAGCAACCGTGCCCGGCGTGCCGCGGCGACGGCCGCGCGGCGCGCAAGCGCAAGCTCCACGTCTCCATCCCGGCCGGCATCGACGAGGGCCACCAGGTCCGGCTCACCGGCGAGGGGGAGGCTGGGCTGCGCGGCGGTCCCTTCGGCAACCTCTACGTCGTGGCCCACGTGGCTGCGCACCCGCGCCTCGAGCGCCGCGACACCGAGCTGTACCTGGAGCTGCCCATCTCCATCGCGCAGGCCACGCTGGGCGCGGCGATGACCATCCCCACCGCGGACGGCGAGGAGACGATCGAGATCAAGCCGGGCACCCAGCCGGGGACGGAGATCCGGCTCCGTGGGCGGGGCGTCCCCCACCTGCGCCGGGCCGGCGCCCGGGGCGACCTCCACGTCCTCGTCGACGTGACCGTGCCCACGAAGCTGACGAAGCGCCAGCGTGAGCTGCTGGCCGAGTTCGCGGCCGAGGCCGGCGAGGCGGTCAACGGGCGCGGGGAGAAGGGCATCTTCGACAAGGTCAAGGACGCGATCAGCTGAGGCCGAGCGCCGGGACCTGGATCGAGCTGGCCGTCGAGGCGGACACGGAGGCCGTGGAGGCCGTGGCCGAGATCCTCTCGCGCGCCGCGCCCGGCGGGGTCACGGTGGAGCCGGCCTTCGAGCTGGTCGAGGAGGGGTTGGGCGCCCGCGTGGACCCGGCGGGGCCGGTCGTCGTCCGGGGGTACCTGCCGGCGATGGACGCGGGGGCGGTGCGCGACGCGGTCGCCGCCGTGGCGCGCGACCTCGGCCACCTGCAGGCCTTCGCGTTACGCCCGATCGGGGAGCTGCGCACGCGCGAGGTCCACGAGGAGGACTGGGCGAACGCCTGGAAGCGCCACTTCCCGGTGCTGCGCGTGGGGCGCCGCATCGTGATCCGGCCCACCTGGCGACGCCACCGGGCCGCGGACGGCGAGGTGGTGCTCGCCCTGGACCCGGGCATGGCCTTCGGGACGGGCCTGCACCCCACCACGCGCCTCTGCCTGGCGGGTCTGGAGCGGCTCGCCGATGCGGGCCTCGTGGCCGGCGCGCGCGTCCTCGACGTGGGCTGCGGGTCGGGCATCCTCGCCGTGGCGGCGGCACGCTTCGGTGCTCGTGAGGTGCTCGGCGTGGACATCGACCCGACCGCGGTCGAGGCGACCGCCGCCAACGCGCGGCGCAACCGGGTGGCGCGGATCGTCCGGGCCCGGGCCGGGTCGCTGCCGGTCCCCGGGCAGCCGTACGACCTCGTGCTGGCCAACCTCATCGCGTCGCTGCTGGTCCGGCTGGCCGCGGACCTGTACGACGCCGTGCGGCCACGCTGGGGCGGGGCCGGCTCGGGCGGCCGGCTGCTCGCTGGCGGCATCTTCGTTGACCGCGAGCCGGAGGTCCGCAGGGCGCTGGCGGCGGCGGGCTTCCGCCTGATCGGTCGAGACGAAGAGGGCGACTGGGTCGCGCTGGAGGCGGAGCGGCTCGACTGAAGAAGCTCATCTGGTAGCGTGAGGACAGTCCACGCCAGCGAGCCCCGAAGGGAGGCCTCCCGTGCCTGACGGCGACTGCCTCTTCTGCCGCATCGTCGCCGGGGAGATCCCCTCGCGACGCGTCCACGAGGACGACCTGCTCATCGCCATCCACGACATCGCCCCGCGCGCTCCGACGCACATCCTCCTCGTGCCACGGCAGCACATCCCCTCCGCGCTCGACCTGACCGAGGCCGACGGGCCGCTCCTCGGCCACCTGTTCGCCGTGGCCGCCGACATCGCCCGGGCACAGGGCATCGCCGAGCGCGGCTACCGGCTGGTCGGCAACGTCGGCGCCTGGGGCGGGCAGTCGGTGGATCACCTGCACCTCCACCTCATGGGCGGGCGCGCCTTCGACTGGCCGCCGGGATGAGCCGAGCGCGGTCGCTCGCCGGCCCACTCGTGGCGGTCGCGCTCGTCGTGGCCGCGTGCGGCCACGGTATCTCGGCCGGTGGCCTGGGCCCCGCGGACCCGGCCGCGGCCACTCCGCTCGCGTCGGTGACCACGGCGATCGAGACATCCGCCTCCGTGCTCAAGTCGGCGCTGGCGGCCGGCGGATACGAGCTGGACCCGGTGACCGGTCCGTTCCGGTCCTCCGAGCCGGCCTCGCTCATCGGCGTGCCGCGCGCGGTCTACCGGGTCCGCCTCGCCGACCCCGACGACGGCGCCGTGGTCATCTACCAGCTGCCCGACGCGAACGCCGCCGGGAGCGCCGCGGCCCACCTCGCCGGGTACCTGGCCAGCGGCTCAGCCAAGGTCAACTACCCGGCCGACGCGCTCGTCTCCGTGGCGCAGCTCGGGCCGACCGTGATCCTCACCTGGTTCTCGCCCGGGCGCTCCGACGACCCGGACGCGGCGCGCGGCGCCTTCGAGCTGATCGCGGCCGTGGGTCGGGCCTATCCGGTCCTGCCGTAGCCGGCGGTCGCCCCGGCCTCAGGCGTCCGCCGCGGCCTCGACCTCGTCGCGGACGGGCAGCGGCGCGTCGGACGCGAGCCAGGCGCGCACCAGGCCGCGCTTGATCTTCAGCGTGTGCGTGCGCGGGAAGTCGGGCTCGGGCCAGAGGCGCCAGCCCTCGACACGCTGGTGGATCCCCAGGCGGGCGTTGGCGGCCTTGACCGCGGCGTCGATCCGGACGCGCATGGCAGCCGCCTCCTCGGGGGTCCGGGGACGCGGTTCCGGTGCGGCGCCGGGACGCGGCATGAGCGGCTCGTCGGGCGGCAGCACGACCGCTTCGATCCGTCCCGGCGCGGTCTCGAGCACGACCGTGTCGCGCAGGCCGGCCTCGCGCAGCACGTTCTCGATGTCCTCGGGGTAGACGTTCAGGCCGTTGGGCAGCACGATCATGTTCTTGATGCGCCCAGACAGGAGGAGCTGGCCGCGCTCGTTCCAGTGGCCCGTGTCGCCGGTGTGGTACCAGCCCTCGGCGTCGAGCGTCACGGCGGTGGCCTCGACATCGCGCCAGTAGCCGCGGAACACGTTCTCCCCGCGGACGAGCACCTCGCCGCTCTCGGGGTCGAGGCGGACCTCGACGTGGGCCACCGGCCGGCCCACCACGCCCAGCGGATGGTCGTCGACGCGGTTCGCCGTGGCGAAGCCGCATTCGGTCGTGCCGAAGCCCTGGAGGACGACCACGCCGACGTCCTCCCATCCCAGCTGGAGGGCCGGGGGCAGGAAGGCGGCGGCGCACACGAAGAGCTCCAGCCGACCGCCCAGCCGCTCGTGGATGGGTCCGAACAGGCGGCGTCGGAGGGCGTACGGCAGCCGGCGGGCGATCGAGCGCAGGCGCGCGAACGAGGCCTGGCGGCCCTGCTTGGCGACCTCGCGCTCGATCGTCGACCAGAACAGGTCGAGCACCTGAGGCACGACCACCATCGTCGTGACGTGGTGCTCGCGGATGGCCTCGAAGATGACGCGCGGGTTGCGCGAGCGGATGTAGAGGATCGGCGC
>JBGPMJ010000170.1:0-5800 GCA_041486935.1 Candidatus Limnocylindria bacterium
GCTCGCTGCCGGTCACGTGGCCGTCGGTCCGCCCCAGGACCTCGACGAGCATGCGGCGCTGCGGCGTCCAGCGCAGCCCCCGGGCGTGCAGCGCGGCGCGGATCTTGTCCCAGCCCGGTGCCTCGGTTCTCATCGTCATTGGCCGAGTATAGGAGTGGTGCTGCCGGTGGCCGGAGGTGGCAGGCCTCGGACCGCGACCAGATCGGTGTTGTTGGCCCACGCCGTGTTGCCACTGTCTTGCGCGAATGCCCGCAACGGTAGCCGGCGCGACCGGACGCCGGTGCGGCCGGATGCGTGACGGATACGTACGCACCGTGACGTTGGTCACGGGCCTGTGGCCCGGACCATGCGTCCCGCCGGCTACGGCTTCCGCGAGTGGCGTAGGTCATGGGCGGGCCGCCCGCCGCCAGCGCCGCCAGCGCCGCTATCGCCGCGGTCGCCGCCGGCCCTGGGGCGCCGGCCCACGCCCCGAGCCGTCAGGCGCGAACCTCGTGGCGCATGAAGGCCATGTAGGCGAGCGCGAAGCAGAGCGTGGTGAGCGCCACCAGGGCCACGACCTGCGGCCAGACGACGAGCAAGCTCTGGTCGAACGAGAGGACCGAGGGCACGGCGCGGTCCACCTGGGCGGAGACGACGATGCCGGTGGTGCGCACGCTGGGGTCGAGGATCGCCTGGGTGCTCTCGTTGAAGATGGTGCCCGGCGAGAGGCGCCCGAGGTCCAGGCGCAGGGTGGCGTTGGCCAGCTGCTGGTCGAAGGTGGCGTCGGCTGGCATGGGCGCGACGGCATCGGCGACCACGCCCACCAGCAGCGTGGCGAAGAGGGCCGCCACGAGCCAGACCGACATCGCCGCCAGCGCCGAGGTCGCGGCACGCCGCAGCAGCACCGAACAGAGCGTCGCCAGCGCCAGCCAGAAGCCGATATAGACGACGGCGATGCCGTACCAGACGAGCAGCCGCAACAGGTCCTCCGGCCGGGGCACGACGCCGAGCTGGACGATGCCGATGCCCGCCACGATGACGGTGATCGCGGCGAGGATGAGGGCGATGGTCGCCAGGGCGCCGGTGAATTTACCGTTGATGACGTCGTCACGCCAGATCGGCTGCGAGAGCAGGCGCGGCAGCGTCCGCTCCGTGCGTTCGTTGTTGATGGCGTCGAAGCCGAAGGCGATGCCCAGCAGCGGGCC
Organism: Candidatus Limnocylindria bacterium; assembly: GCA_041486935.1. Taxonomy (GTDB): domain Bacteria; phylum Chloroflexota; class Limnocylindria; order Limnocylindrales; family CSP1-4; genus CSP1-4. The sequence goes on from JBGPMJ010000170.1 coordinate 1,185, forward strand.
GAGGAAAGCCACGAAGTCCACCAGCGGCGGGAGGTTGCCCGAGCCGACCGTGAACAGCTTCAGGAAGAGAGCCGGCGAGCCGCTGGCGGCCGGGGCGACGTCGCGGATGCCGCCCGCGGTGGCATAGACGGCGCCCACTGCGGCCAGGCCGAGGCCGAGCGTGAGCAGGAGGAAGCGGACGCTGTTGAGGTGGTCGGCGAACTCCTTGGCGGCGATGATGCGCCAGCCGCCTCCCTGGGCAGGGGCGTGGTCGGGCGCCGACGGGGTCGCCACGAGGACCTCAGGCGACGCTGACACGGGCGGCCTCCTCCTCGGCCTGCGCGAAGTAGCGCCGGTAAAGCTCGTCCAGCTCGATCCCGACGCGGTTGACCTGGAAGACCGCCAGCCCCCCGGCGGTCAGCGCCGCGACCATCTCGCGGCGGGCGTCCTGGTCGGTCGCCACGAGCCAGACCCGCGGATCGAGGCGGTTCTGCTCCCGGATCGTGACTCCCGGCAGCGCCTCGAGGGCGGCCCGGGTCGCCTCGGGGTCGCCCTCCGCCCCGACCTCGGTCAGCACCTCCCGCGCCGGCATACGCTCGGCCAGCTCGCGTACCGTGCCCTGCTCTACCATCCGGCCGCGCACGAAGATGCCGACGCGGTCGCAGATGCGCTCGACCTGCGGCAGGAGATGGCTCGACAGGAGCACGGCGACGCCGAGTTCCACCGCCAGGGAGCGGATGACGGCCAGCAGCTCGACGACGCCGACCGGGTCGATGGCCGCGGTCGGCTCGTCGAGGATGACGATGCGCGGCTCCTTGATGAGCACGTCCGCCAGGCCCAGGCGCTGGCGCATGCCGCGCGAGTACGTGTCCACCGGGTCGTCACCGCGCTCGCTCAGGCCCACGCGGGCGAGCAGCTCGTCGATGCGCCGCTCGGTGGTGGCCCGCTCCAGGCGGTTGAGCCGCGCCGTGAAGCGCAGGTTCTGGCGGCCGGTCAGGCCGCCGTAGAAGCCGACCTCGTCGGGCAGATAGCCGACCAGCCGCTTGACCTCGAGCGGCCGACGCGCCGGGTCGAGGCCCAGGACCTCGGCCGCGCCCTCCGTCCGCTCGGTGAGGCCGAGGAGCATCAGGATGGTCGTCGTCTTGCCCGCGCCATTGGGGCCGAGCAGGCCGAAGACCTCGCCGAAGCGGACCTCGAGGTCGAGGGCGTCGACGGCCGTGAACGCGCCGTAGCGCTTGCTCAGCCCCAGCGTGCGGATGGCGATGTCATCCATCGTCTGACCTCCCGACGGCGTGGCCTAGCGGCGGCCGTAGCGGCGGAAGACGAGGAAGAGGGCGACGAAGACGGCGCCGATGGCGGCCAGGCCCACGAGCCCCCAGATCGGCGAGGTCTGGACGGCCGTGCGGATCTCCACGCTGTCGCTGGCGAGGTCGCCCTTGGCGATGATGGTCAGCGCGTAGTCGCCGGCGATGGCGTCGTTGGCCGGGGTGATGTTCGCCGTCACCGTTATCACGTCCCCGGCCGCGATGGCGGGGATCAGCGCCGGGTCGAACTCGACCTTCCAGCCCTGTGGCGGCGTGGCGCTCAGGGCGACCCCGGCCACGGGCGCCGAGCCCGTGTTGCGGACCTCGAGCGTGAGCGGCGAGGCGCTGCCGGCCGTCACCTGGGCGTTGAGCCGGCCGTCGGGCGTGGTCACCTGGAGCGTGTAGCTGCCGGTGATCTCGACCTGGAGGTCGACCTTGGCGACGGCCGGCCCCCCGACGGCCTGCACCGAGATCTGGTAGGTGTCGGCCACCGCGTCGGCGGGTGGCTGCGCGGTGACCTGGATGCGCGTCGACTGGCCGGCGTCAACGACAGCGGTCGCGGCCTGTGTCGAGCTCGAGGGCCGCGCGTCGACCTGCCAGCCCGCCGGGCCGGCCGCTTGCAGCGTGAACTCCCCCTGCTGGCTCGTGTCGTTCTGGAGCGAGAGATCGAAGCGATAGGTGGCGGCGGACGGGCCCTTGAGGGTCGGGTATTGCGCTGTCAGGGTGACGCCACCGCCCGACGCCTCGGGCACCTTGACCTCGAGCGCCAGGGTCGCGACGCTGCCTGCGTCGTCGGTGGCACGCACGGCGATGGCGTAGACATCCGGCTTCGCCTCGGCGGGCACCTTCACTTCGAGGTCGATGCTCTGGGCCGCGGAGTCGCCGACGTAGACGGCGCTGATGATCGAGCCGCCGCCGCGGAAGGTCGTCTTCCAGCCCGTGGGCAACGACGCGACGTCCAGGCGCACGGTCGTCGCGGCGCCGGCCGAGATCGAGAGCGGGAAGCGGGCGCTGCCACCCGGGTCGGCGACGATCGCCGGGTAGGTCGTGGTCAAGCGCAGCGTCGCCGCTCCGGCAACGCCGGCGGCGGCGAACAGGGTGGCGCCGGCGAGCATCGCGGCGAAGAGGGTTCGCAGCAGGGCGTCGAGTGTCCGACGCATGTGGATCGGCCTCCTCCATCTGGTCGCATCTGTGCGGGTCGCGGGGATTGTGCCAAGTCTGACGTTCAGCATCCACCTCGGTCAGGTGAAGCTTCGTCAACCGAAGCCGCCAGGGCCCGGTGACCGTGGCCCCGCTACGTGGCCACTGTCTTGCGCGAATGCCCGCAACTGTAGCCGGCGCGAACGGACGCCGGTGCGGCCGGATGCGTGACGGTTGCGTACATACCGTAGCGTAGGTCACGGGCCTGTGGCCTGGACCACACGTCCCGCCGGCTACGGCTTCGGCGAGTGGCGTAGGTCATGGGCGGGCCGCCCGCCGCGGCCGCCGGAGCCGCCCACCGAGCGTGCTGCTACCCACCGGGCGTGGAGCTGCCCACCGAGCGTCGAGCTGCCCACCGAGCGTGCTCCTACCCACCGGAGTCTTCGGCCGAGCGTGCTGCCGCCCGCCGAACGCGCCGCCGTCCGGCGTTCCGGATCCGCCGGGCCGTCTCGGCGCCACCGCGGGGTTGCCAGAAGGAGAGCGCGGCGATGGGTCGGTCGGGCCGGCGCAACCACGATCGGACGACGTGGCCATCCTCCGGGAAGGCGGCCCGCAGGACGGCGGCGTGCGCGGCCAAGCGGCGGCGATTGGCGCGACCCTCAGCGACGATCACCCAGCAGGCGACCGCGCGCGGGTCCCAGCCGCGCGCCGCGGCGACTCGGGGTGCCAGCCGCCGCTTTCGGTCCACGTTCCCGATCAGCTCGTTCACGTCGGCGATGACCGTCTTCAGCTCGATCACGAGGGTCGTCCGCGTGGCTGCGTGCCAGGCGAGGACGTCGATCACCCCGCGCTCGCCGTAGATCGAGAACGAGACCTCCGGGACCACTTCCCACCCGGGGCGCTCGCGGAAGGCGCGGGCAAGCTCCTCGTGCAGAGCTGCATGACCGGCGTTCAGCAGCCCATCGAGGTCCGCGCCCCGCCAGCGAACCACGAGGTCGACGCGCACGTCGAGCACGGCCGCGACGGCCCGCAGCGTGGCCAGCGAGAGCCGGTCGAGGTGACCGCGCTCGATGTTCGAGATCGTGGAGCGGGAAACGCCGACACGGACAGCGACATCCTCCTGTCGCCAGCCTCGACGGATGCGCACCGCTCGGAGAGCCGCCCCGACACGCTGATCGTCCATGGCGCCGTAGCGTGCCGGGCGGCGCTCACCTGGCGATGCACGGCGACTTGCCTGTCGTATGCCACTCTCCGAAGCATTCGCCGACGCTCGTCGAGTACGTCACCTCTCCCGGCCTGACCAACGACCTCGCCGACACGCATACGACAGGCGTGCGAGGGCCGGCCGGCCGTCCTCATCCGGCTACTGCTGTGCCGGCTCGCGTACGTCAGGCGACACCCGATGGCGACGGCGACACCCGATGGCGACGGCGACACCCGATGGCGACGGCGAAATCCGGCGGTGACGGCGGCATCGGGCGGTGACGACGACACCCGGCTGCGACGAGCGCCGTCGGCCTGCGCCTCAGCCGACCGTGGCAGCCGCGCCCTCTGCGACCACGGCCGCCGCGGAGAGGAACTGCTCGTGGTAGAGCCGCGCGTAGAGGCCGTCGAGCGCCAGCAGCTCGCGATGCGTTCCGCGCTCCACGACACGCCCGCGGTCGAAGACGAGGATCAGGTCCGCGCGCAGGATGGTCGAGAGGCGGTGGGCGATGGCGAGCGTCGTACGGCCCGCCTCGACGCGCTCCAGGGCGGCCTGGATGAGCCGCTCGCTGACGGTGTCGAGGGCTGACGTGGCCTCGTCGAGGATGAGGATGCGCGGATCCTTGAGCAGCACGCGCGCGATGGCGACGCGCTGCTTCTCGCCGCCCGAGAGCTTGTAGCCGCGCTCGCCGACGAGCGTGTCGTAGCCCTCGGGAAGCTCCATGACGCGCTCGTGGATGGCGGCCGCGCGCGCGGCCGTTTCCAGCTCCCCGTCCGTCGCGTCGGGCTTGGCGTAGCGCAGGTTGTCGCGGATCGAGGCGTGGAAGAGGTACGTCTCCTGGGTCACGAAGCCGACCACCCGACCGAGGCTCTCCAGCGCGACCCGCCGGATGTCGCGGCCGTCGATCTCGATGACGCCCTCGTCCACATCGTAGAGGCGCGGCAGCAGGTAGGTCGTGGTCGTCTTCCCGGAGCCCGAAGGGCCCACCA
>JBGPMJ010000171.1:0-5779 GCA_041486935.1 Candidatus Limnocylindria bacterium
CCGGCGACGTGCGCATCGGCGCGGCGACCGTGGTCGAGGCCGTCGCCGAGGGTCGGCGCGCCGCCTACGCCGTCGACGCCTACCTCAAGGGCATGGACCTCGAGGCCATCAAGACGCGTCAGACCCTGGCCGAGCCGCAGCCCGAGTTCCTCTCCATCGTGCCCTACACCGGCGAGCTGAAGGAGCCGCGCCTGCGCCTCCAGGCCATGGCCGCCGAGGTGCGCAACAAGAGCTATGTCGAGTACGAGATCCCCTACACGCAGCAGGAGGCGATGGCGGAGTCGAAGCGCTGCCTCCAGTGCACCTGCGAGGCGATCGGCTTCTGTGACCTGCGGCGCCAGGGCATCGAATACGGCACGACCCTGGCGACGCTGGAGCCGGCGCGCACGGGACTCTCCTACCGCAGCGTCACGGAGAATCGCTTCACCGGCCACAACCACGACTACATCCGCGACGACAGCCACGCCTTCATCCTGCGCGAGCCGTCGCGCTGCATCGACTGCGGCCGCTGCGCCAACGTGTGCAAGGAAGTGGTCGGCGCCGCCTGCTACGACTTCATGCGGACGGGTTTCGATACGCTCGTGACCACGCCGCTGGACATGAGCCTGAACACGACGCCCTGCGTTTCCTGCGGTCGCTGCGCGGAAACGTGCCCGACCGGCGCGCTGATGCCCAAGCCGCGCGTCCTGGAGACCTACGACGTGGACGAGAGCCGGTGCATCCTGTGCGGCATCTGCGTGGACGCCTGCCCGTACGACGCGCTGCGCTGCGGCCCCGACTTCGAGCTGGCCCACACGAGCCGCCAGGAGCCGATGATCGACCTCCTGGCCATCAGCGCCATCGACCGCGACACGGAGATGAGCTACGTGCGCCGCGAGCGCGACTGGCTGGAGCGTGCCCAGGCCTCCGGCCGGACGCTCGACCCGGGGCGCAGCCTGCCGGTGCTGCCCTCCGGCCTCGGCGGCAACGGTCGCGGCAACGGTCGCGGCAACGGCAGCGGCCACGCCCGTGCGAAGTAGAACGGCCGTCGAGTGACGCTGCCGCAGACGGTCCCCTTCCTCGGCTGGAGCTGGAACGACCTCCTCTTCCTCGTCCTCGCGGCGGCGCTGCTGGGGACGGCGCTGATGGTCGTCCTGGGCCGCAACATCATCCGTTCCGGGCTCTGGATGATCGCCTGCTTCGCCACCCTGGCCGGCATCTATGCCCTGCTGGGCACCCCCCTCGTGGCGGCCGCGCAGGTGCTCGTCTACATCGGCGCCATCAGCGTCCTGATCCTCTTCGCGATCATGCTCACGCAGACGAAGGCTGGCCCGGCGGCCCTCGTCTTCCACCATCAGGCCTGGGCCGCCGCGATCGCGGCGGTCGTGCTGGGCGCGCTCCTCGCGCTGGTGGTGACCTCGACCGAGTGGCCCCTGGCCGGCGCGTACGCCGGGACGTCGGTCAAGGCGATCGCGCAGCTCCTCTTCAGCGACTACGTGCTGCCCTTCGAGATCGTGGGCGTGCTGCTGCTGGCGGCGGTCATCGGGGGCGTCTTCCTGGCCAAGCGCGACGAGCCGCGCGACGAGCCGCATGGGGAGCGGCCCGAGTGAGCCAGTCGCTGGACAGCTACCTCGCGCTCTCGGCCCTGCTCTTCGCCGTGGGCACCTTCGGCTTCCTGGCCCGGCGTAACGCCATCGCCATGCTCATGTCGATCGAGCTGATGCTCAACGCGGTCAACCTGTCCATCGTGGCCTTCGGCGCCTTCGTGCCCTCGCTGCGGGGTGACGCCTCGGTCATCGCCCTCGTGGTCATGGCCGTCGCCGCGGCCGAGGCGACGGTGGGCCTGGCCATCGTCATCGCCATCTACCGCAACCGCCGCACGCCGCTCGTGGACGAGTACACCCAGATGCGGGAATAGCCGGCGATGCCCATGGAGCTCCTGGTCACCCTCCTGCTCGCCCTGCCCATCGCCGGCTTCGGGCTGACGGCGCTCGTCGGGCGCCGCCTCGGCACGCGCGCCTGGATCGTCGCCGTGCCGGCCATCGTCGTCACCTGGGCCATCGCCATGGTCGTCGTCTGGACCGCCCTCTCCGGCGGCTTCGGCGCGGGCGGCCTGCACTTCACGCTGTACGAGTGGGTGCCGGCCGGCGACTTCACCATCGAGGCGAACTTCGCGGTGGACAACCTGACCGCGGTGCTGCTCATCGTGGTCACGACCGTGGGCATGCTGGTGCACGTCTACTCGATCGGCTACATGGCCCACGACCCCGGCCGTTGGCGCTTCTTCGCCTACCTCAACCTCTTCATGTTCAGCATGCTGCTGCTCGTCCTGGCTGGCAACTTCATGCTCCTCTTCGCGGCCTGGGAGCTGGTCGGCCTGTGCAGCTACCTGCTCATCGGCTTCTGGTACCCGCGCCCGAGCGCGGCCATCGCGGCCAAGAAGGCCTTCCTGGTCAACCGCGTCGGCGACGTCGGCTTCGCGCTGGGCATCTTCGCCGTGTGGACGACCGTCGGCACCCTGAACTTCAGCGACGCCTTCGAGCGACTCTCCGAGGGCCTCGCCGGCGGCCAGATCGAGGCCTGGGCGATCACCGGCATCGCCCTGCTGCTCTTCTGCGGCGCGGTCGGCAAGAGCGCCCAGTTCCCGCTCCACGTCTGGCTGCCCGACGCGATGGAGGGCCCGACGCCGGTCTCCGCTCTCATCCACGCCGCGACCATGGTCAACGCCGGCGTCTACTTCGTGGCCCGCGCCAACCCCCTCTTCAGCCTCTCCCCGCAGGCGATGTTCGTGGTCGCCGCGATCGGCATCTTCACGGCCATCCTGGCCGCCTCGATCGCGCTCACCCAGAACGACATCAAGCGCGTGCTGGCCTACTCCACGGTGAGCCAGCTGGGCTACATGTTCGCCTCGCTCGGCGTGGGCGCCTACGTCGCCGCCATCTTCCACATGACGGCGCAGGGCTTCACGAAAGGCCTCCTGTTCCTCGGCAGCGGCTCGGTCATCCACGGGGTGCACGAGGAGCAGGACATGAACCGCATGGGCGGCCTCTGGCGACGCATGCCGATCACGCACGTCACGATGCTCGTCGGCTCGCTCTCCATGGCCGGCATCCCACCGCTGGCCGCCTTCTTCAGCAAGGACGAGATCCTGGGCGAGGCCTTCAAGAACGGCTTCCTGTGGGTCTGGCTGGTCGGCATCCTCGTCGCCGCGCTGACCGCCTTCTACATGTTCCGGCTGATGGGCAAGACGTTCTACGGCCCCAGCCACGTCGACCCCGCGGTCGAACCGCACGTCCGTGAATCGCCGCGCTCGATGACCGTGCCGCTGGTCCTGCTGGCCATCCCCGCGGCGCTGCTGGGGCTCGTCCTCGGCCTGCCCTTCGGAGCCGGGCTTATCGGCCAGTGGCTCGGACCGATCTTCGCGGGCGCCGAGGAGAACCTGGGCCGCCACCCCGAGACGGTGCAGATCCTCGGCGTAGACGGCGTGCTCATCCTCGTCAGCGTGGCCGTGGCCTCGGCCGGCCTGGCCGTCGCCATCCGCCTCTTCGGCTTCCACTGGCCGCTGCGCGGCGGCGACACCGAGGCGCAGCCGGAGCGGGTGGCGGCGCTCACCGCGCGCGCGCCGCGCCTCTACCGGGCCTCGTACCGCAAGTGGTGGTTCGACGAGCTCAACGACCTGCTCTTCGTGCGCCTCGGCGGCCGCGTGGCCCACTTCATCTGGTGGTTCGACCGGGCCATCGTGGACGGCACGGTCAACGGCATCGGCGACCTGGCCCAGAGCGCCGGACGCGACCTGCGCCGCATCCAGACCGGGCGGGTCCAGAACTACGCGCTGGGCATCGCCATCGCACTGATCGTCATGGCCGGCGGCTTCCTCATCGTGACGGCGCGCTGATGAGCGGCTTCCCCATCCTCACCGCCATCGTCGCCGTGCCGCTCGCCGGCGCGATCCTGCTCGCCTTCGTGCCGCGCGACCGCCCACAGCTCGTGCGCTACCTGGCGCTGGGCATCGCCCTGCTCGCCTTCGGGCTCTCGCTGGCGCTGCTGGCCGGCTTCGACCCCGCGGAGGCCGCCGCGCAGGGCTTCGTGCGCAAGGAAGTCGCCGAGTGGATCCCCGCCTTCGGCATCCAGTACAAGCTCGGCGTGGATGGCATCAGCCTCGTGCTGGTCGTGCTCACCACGCTGCTCACCTGGATCAGCATCCTGGCCAGCTTCAAGCCCATCACCGAGCGCGTGAAGGAGTACATGATCTCCTTCCTCATCCTCGAGGTGGGCATGCTCGGCGTCTTCATGGCGCTCGACCTCTTCCTCTTCTACGTCTTCTGGGAGATCGTGCTCGTGCCGATGTACCTGATCATCGGCATCTGGGGCGGCCCGAACCGCATCTACGCCACGCTCAAGTTCGTGCTCTACACGCTCGTCGGCTCGCTGCTCATGCTGGTGGCCATCCTCGCCACCGCCTTCGCCTACCAGGCCGCGACCGGCAGCTGGACGGGCGCCTTCGACTACGAGCAGCTGCGCGGCTTCGGCTTCGACACGACCCTCCAGGTGCTGGCCTTCCTGGCCTTCTTCCTGGCCTTCGCCATCAAGGTCCCCATGTGGCCCTTCCACACCTGGCTGCCCGATGCCCACGTCGAGGCGCCCACGGCCGGCTCGGTCATCCTCGCCGGCGTCCTGCTGAAGCTGGGCGGTTACGGCTTCATCCGCTTCGCGCTGCCGCTCTTCCCGGCGGCGGCCCAGGCCTATGCGCCGGCGATCATCGTCCTCTCGCTCATCGCCATCGTCTACGGAGCCGTCGTCTCGATCGTCCAGCCGGACCTCAAGAAGCTCGTCGCCTACAGCTCGGTCAGCCACATGGGCTTCGTGACGCTGGGCATCTTCGTCTTCCAGCGGCAGGCGCTGGACGGGGCGATCCTGCAGATGGTCAACCACGGCCTCATCACCGGCGCCCTCTTCCTGTGCGTCGGCGTGATCTACGAGCGCACCCACGACCGGACCATCGCCAAGATGGGCGGCCTCGCGGCGCGCACCCCCGTTTACGCGGCGATCTTCGGCTTCTTCATGCTGGCCAGCGTGGGTCTGCCCGGCCTGGGCGGCTTCGTGGGCGAGTTCCTCGTCTTCCTGGGCACCTTCGCGGTCAGCCCCATCGCGGCCGCCGTGGCCACCACGGTCATGGTCCTCGGCGCGGTCTACCTGCTCTGGATGTTCCAGCGAGTGGCCTTCGGCCCGGTCTCCGACTTCCTCAAAGGCGTCGGGCAGCACCTGACCGACGTGACGCCGATGGAGCTCGTGACGCTCACGCCGCTGGTGGCCCTGACCGTCCTCTTCGGGGTCTTCCCGGGCCTCCTGCTGGGCCTCATCCAGGCGCCGGTGGACTCGATCATCCAGGCCATCGTGGGCGCGCCGGCCATGGCCCTGCTGCCGTGGCGGTGATCCCGTGACCGGCGCGGAGCTGCTCGCCATCGCGCCGCTCGTCTTCGTCATCGGGCTGGCCATCGCGCTCGTGGTGGTGGACATGATCCGGCCGCACGACGACCGGCTCATCGGCATCGTGGCCGTGGTGGGCCTCGTGGTCGGCCTGGAGGTCGTGCTGCTGGCCAACGGCGATGGCACGAGCGTCTTCGGTGGCGCCTACGTGCGCGACCAACTGACGTTCTTTCTCGACCTCGTCTTCCTGGCCATCGCCCTGCTGACGATCCTCTTCGCGCCCGACTACCTGCGCCCGCGCGGGCTGCCCATGGCCGAGTTCGCCGCCACGCTCCTCTTCGCCATCAGCGGCGCCATGCTCATCGGCGGCGCG
>JBGPMJ010000172.1:0-5769 GCA_041486935.1 Candidatus Limnocylindria bacterium
GCGCGGTCGTCGGCTCCACGGTCGGCGCGGTCGTCGCGCCGCCGCCGGTAGTACAGGCCGAGACGACGATCGCCGCACCGGCCACCACGCTCAGCCACAGGGAACGGTTGCGCATCTCTCCTCCTACAATGGCGGCCCGAATCTCTCCGGATCGGCGACCGCACCTGGCTCCGACCCGTACCCGCCAGCATCGTAGCGACTCGCCGGAGGCGCGGCAAGCGCGCATGCCTGGCCGCCACTCTGGCATAGTCGCCCGATGAGATTCGATCCCGGGCTGCTAGTCCCGCGTCCTCGGTCAGCGCGCCCGGCAGCATGACCTCGGCATCTCCCACTCGGCCCCCGCCCGCTCCGCATCCGATCATCCTCGATTGCGACCCGGGCCATGACGATGCCTTGGCCATGCTCCTCGCGCTGGCGCGCCCCGAGGTCCGGCTCCTGGGCGTCACGACCGTGGGCGGCAATGCCGACGTGCGGCGCACGACTCGCAACGCGATCGCGGTGTTGACGCTCGCCGGCCGGACGGACGTGCCGGTGGCCATGGGCGCGGAGGGACCCCTCGTGCGGCCGCTGCGCGTCGCCTCGTGGGTGCACGGCGAGAGCGGCCTCGACGGCGCCGACCTGCCCGAGCCGGCCGCTGAGCCCGTCTCCGAGGGGGCGGTCGCGCTCATGGCTCGCCTCATCAGCGAGAGCCCGCGCCCGGTGACCCTCGTGCCCACCGGGCCCCTCACGAACGTCGCGCTGCTCTTGCGCGCACATCCGGAGCTGCGGCCCCGCATCGCGCGCATCTGCCTGATGGGCGGCTCGATGGGGGAGGGGAACGCCACCGCCTCGGCGGAGTTCAACATCTGGGTCGACCCGGAGGCGGCAGCCGAGGTCTTCGACTGCGGGCTCCCGGTGGCCATGATGGGCCTCGACGTGACCCACCAGGCGCGCGTCACGGTGACCGAGTCCGACGCCTGGGCGACGCTGGGGACCCGTACCGGCCGCGTCTTCGCCGACCTCTTCCGCTTCTTCGCCCGCTTCCACCGCGACCGCTACGGCTGGGACGGGTCGCCGATCCACGACGCCGTGGCCGTCGCCCACGTCCTGGACCTGGGCCTCGTTCGCACCGAGCCGTATCGCGTGGACGTGGAGACGACGAGCGAGCTGACACGCGGGCGCACCGTCGTGGACCTGCACGGCCTGGCCGGGCGACCGCCGAACGTTGACGTCGGGGTGGGCATCGACCGCGAGCGCTTCCTCGGCCTCGTGCGCGATGCCCTGGCAACTTTCCCGTGACGGCAGCCGAGGTGAGCCCGCAGACCCCGGCCGACCACCGCGCCGAGGAGCTGCGCGTCTGGCTGGCGCTGCTCGTCGTCTACGAGGTCTGGGGCTCGACCTACCTGGCCATCCGAATCGTCGTGGCGGACCTGCCGCCGCTTCTGAGCGCCGGGCTCCGCTTCCTCCTCGCGGGCTCGATCGTCGCCCTCGCCGTCATCATCCGCTCCGGGCCGGGACGGCTGCGCGTCGAGCGACGGCGCCTCGCTTCGGTGGCCCTCGTCGGGGCGCTGCTCCTGCTCGGGGGCAACGGGATGGTCGTGCTCGCCGAGCAGACGGTGCCCTCGGCACTGACCGCGCTGATCATCGCCTCGACGCCCATCTGGGTCGTGGTCCTGCGCACGATCACGGGCGACCGCGTGGCGCGCGGCACGCTGCTCGGGGTCGCCGTGGGCTTCGTCGGCGTCGGTGCCTTGGTGGTGCCGGCGGGGCTGTCCGGCAACGTCGAACCCCTCGGCCTCGGGATGCTGGTCATCGCTAGCATCTGCTGGGCGACCGGCTCGTTCGTCTCCTCGCGCCTGCCGCTGCCGGCCGATCCGTTCGTCTCGACGTCATACCAGATGCTCGCCGGCGGCGCGCTCATGCTCGTCGCCGGCACGCTCCGCGGCGAGCCGTTCGCGCCGGCGACCTGGGTCGAGACGCCGGACGCCCTGCTGGCGCTCGGCTACCTCGTCGTCTTCGGCTCGCTGGCCGCCTTCAGCGCCTACACGTGGCTGCTCCAGCACGCCCCGATCTCGCGCGTGGCGACGTACGCCTACGTCAACCCGGTGGTGGCCGTCGTCCTCGGGGCCGTCATCCTCAGCGAGGCGATCACTCCGGCGATGCTCGTGGGCGGCGCGGTCATCGTGACCGGCGTGGCGCTGATCATCCGCCACGAAGCGGGCGTCCGGCGCGCCCGCGAGGAGGCCGCCGCGGCCGCCGCGTCGTCGCAGTCGATCGAGGACGAGGCCGAGACGGTGACGGCCGGCTGAGCCTCGGGCGGTCAGCCCGCCTCGCCGAGGGCGGTGCGGAAGACGTCGAGGCCGCGCTCGACCATCTCGTCGCTGGCCGTGAGCGAGATGCGGAACCAGCCGGGGCACTCCACGATCGTGCCCGGCAGCACCAGCGCGCCGAGCTCGGCGAGGCGCTCGGTGAAGGCCATGTCGTCGGCCACGGGGCAGCGGACCATGACGTAGAACGTGCCCTCGGGCAGCGTCGCCTCGTAGCCCATCTCGAGCAGCGCCGGCACGAGCCGATCGCGCCGCGCCTGGAGCGCGCCGACGTCTACGGAGAGCGCCTCGAGGTCTCCGAGGGCGTGTTGCAGCAGCGCGTTGGGAAAGCCCCAGCCGGCGGCGATCTGGGCGACCATGATGCGCGGTCGCAGGGCCTCGCGGTCGGGCAGCGTGGGGCTGAGGGCGAGGTACCCGATGCGCTGGCCGGGCGCCAGCAGCGTCTTGCCGTAGGTGTAGATCGTGATCGTGGCGGGGTAGAACTCGGCCGGGCTGCGATAGGCGCGGCCGTCGAAGACGATGCGGTTGTAGGACTCGTCGGAGACGAGGAGGATGGGGCGGCCGATCCGCTGCGACGCCGCCTGAAGGACCGCGCCGAGCCGCGACAGCTCCGCCGGGCCGTAGACGCGACCGCTGGGGTTGCTGGGGCTGTTGACGATGATCGCCCGCGTGCGCGGGGTGATCGCCGCGGCGACCGCGTCGGCGTCGAGGTCGAAGGCCGGTGGGGCGAGGCGCACCCGGACCGGCGTCGCGCCGGCGGCGATGACCATGAGCTCGTAGAAGAACCAGGGTGGCGAGAGGAAGATGACCTCGTCGCCGGCGTCGACCGTGGCCCGCATCGTCACCGCCAGCGCGCCGAACGCGCCGGCGGTCATGGCGATGTCACTCGCGAGGTACCCGATGCCGGTGCGTCGCCGCAGCGACTTCGCGACGATCTTCTGGGACGGCGGCTCGCTGACCTTATACGCGAACCAGTCCTTGTCGCGCGGCTGCAGGCCGCGCTCGAGCGCGTCGATGAGCCCGGGGAGCGGCATCTCCTGCGGGTTCCCGAAGGCGAAGTCGGCGATGCCCGGACGCAGGTGGTTGCGCGCCCAGGGTCCGTGCAGGATCCATTCCTGGATGTGGGCGACGTTGGCCAGCATGCGATCGATCTGGCGTTGCTCGACGACCATCCGCGCATCCTAGGTCCTAGACTCGCCGGGTGCATCCCGCCGCCGCGCTGCGCTACGTCGCCCTGGGCGACTCGTACACGATCGGCACGGCGGTCGGCGAGGCGGAGCGCTGGCCGAACCAGCTCGTCGCCCACCTCGGCCCCGAGCCCCCGGCGCTGGAGCTCGTGGCCAACCTGGCCGTCAACGGCTGGACCAGCGGCGACGTGGTCCGCGACCAGCTGCCGGCGCTCGATGGGCTGCGGCCGGACTTCGTCAGCCTCCTCATCGGCGTCAACGATGTCGTGCAGGGCGTGTCGGCGGAGCGCTACCGCGCGAACGTGGCGACGATCCTCGACGCTCTGCAGTTGCGTCTGCCCGCGAACCGCCTCCTGACGGTCTCGACGCTTGACTACACGGTCACCCCCGCCGGCGCCGACTACGGCGACCCGACGACCCAGGCCGCCGCCATCCGGGCCTTCAACGGGATCCTCGCCGCGGAGTCGGTGGCCCGCGAGATCGCCCACGTCGCTATCCACGACATCTCGCTGAGAGCGCGCGACGACCGCTCGCTCGTGGCTGACGACGGCCTCCACCCCAGCGGTGCGCAGTACGCGCTGTGGGTCGAGCGCATCGTTCCCGTGGTGGCCGGACTGCTGGGTCGCCCGCCGTTGATCCGGGGGTGATCCGGCCCGCGTACTGTCTTGTTCCGGCCGCAGCCGTACCATCTGGACATGCTAGTATGCGGGACGAATACTGGTGGCCGGAACCTGGACCATCCTACGCAGCGCGGAATACGCAGCCTGGTACGAAAGCCGCCTGACGGTCGAGGAGCAGGACGCGATCGTCGCCGTGGCACTCCGCCTCCAGGTTGAAGGGCCAGCCCTCCGACGGCCGCTCTCCGGCCAGATCCAGGGTTCCAGGTTCAAGAACATGAAGGAGTTGATCCCGCCCCGAGGCAACATCCGAATCCTCTACGTCTTCGATTCGAAGCGTCGGGCGATCTTCCTCCTCGGCGGCGACAAGACCGACGACTGGACCGAGTGGTACGACGCGCACATAGCGATCGCGGACGCGATCTACGAGAGACACCTCGAGAGCGAGGGGCTTGCGACGAAGAACCGATCGTCGCGAAAGCCCGGAGGACGCAAGCGATGAAGGACTTTCAGGCTGAGATCGATGCGGCGATGGCCGATCCTGTTCGGCGCGCCCGCATCGAGCAGTACGGGCACGAGATCGACATGATCCTCGCCCTCACTGCCCTCCGCGAGGCTGTCGGGATGACCCAGGATGCCTTCGCGTCCGCAGCCTCGATGAGTCAGGAGAACGTCTCCCGCATCGAACGGGCGACCGACGTCAAGATCTCGACGATCCGACGGCTCGCACGGACCGCGGGAGCACAACTTGAGTTGAATGCCGTGTTTCCGAACGGGAAGAAAGTCTCCCTCCTCCGGCCCGCTGCCGACGTTTCTGCGAGGTCCCGCTAGCCGCCGCATCTGCGGCCCTGACGATGCGGAGGGCCGCCAGGTTCTGTCGTCGCAGTCTCGGCATTCGTGGTGCGTGCCGTCGACGGAAAGGGCATTTGGCCCTTGCGTCGGCAGGACGAAAGTACCAGTCTGTCGGCTACAACTGAAGACTCAGGCCGCGGTCCGCGCGCCCCGCCGACACATCGATCTCCTGATTGCACTCATCCCGTCGGCGCCCGGCAACCGGTCGCTGCCGACATCCAGACCACGAGCGCGCCCCCACCTGGGGCGGCGCTGCGTCGGCGTCGCCATGCGGTGACGGCGCGGGAAAGGGGATCCCATCGATGTTCGGTCCAACCGCCACGCAGCGACAGCGGTTGCTGAGGGTCGTCCTCGTCTTCGTCCAGGTCGCCCTGCTGACCTTCGGCTCCCTCGGTACGACCGTCGTGCGTGCGGCGGACCCGACCCCTGCGCCAACGGTGGACCCTGCCCCGAGCCCGACAGCCGATCCGACCCCGGCGCCCACGCCGGATCCGACGCCAGCACCCACGCCCGACCCGACCCCGGCGCCCACACCTGAGCCGACCCCGACCCCGACACCGGCTCCGATCGCCCGCGTCCCCTACATCGTCACCTTCGCCCCCGGAGTGAATGCCACCGAGCAGGCGGCGATCCTCGCCTCGGTGAATGCCGTCGAGACCGACAGCATCCCCGTCCTCCGGATGCACGCGGTCGATCTGCCGGCCGACACGTACCTGGCCGACGCCGCGACGCTCCAGGCCAACAGCGCGGTCGTGCGGGTGGAGCCCGACAAGATCCGGACCGCCGAGGCGACCCCGAGCGACCCGA
>JBGPMJ010000173.1:0-5768 GCA_041486935.1 Candidatus Limnocylindria bacterium
ACCACAGCATGGCCTCCATGGCGGTCCAGGAGATCGGACCGATGATGACGGCGTCCGAGGTGGCGGAGATGCTTCACCTCCACGTCAACACCGTGAAGCGTCTCGGGGACCGCGGCGAGTTGCCCTTCTACCGGGTCTGCAAGCGCGGCGACCGCCGCTTCCGCGCCGAGGATGTCCTCGCGTTCTTGCACAGGAACCGATAACCACCGCGGGTCCCTCCACCCGCCTCACGACGATCAACGTCCGCGACAGCGCCGCCGGTACCCTCCTCCCGGCGGCGTTGCCGTGTCCGTGGTGGTCGCAACCGAAACGCACCGCTTTCGTCGCCCGGGCGGGCTCGCTGCTGGCCGAGCGCCACCTGGTCGCGGGCGGACCGGCGCCCGAGGAGGTGGGGGTCGTCAAGCCGCATCCCGTCGCTGCGCCGACCGTGGCCGCGCCGGCGATACCGGATGGCAACCTTTCCGAACCCATGATGTGGCCGACACCGGCGCCGCCCTCCCGTACCGTCGCCAGGGGGGCACTTCCACCTCTGCTCGAGCCGACGAGGAAGCCGATGTACCGGTCCGATCCAGCCCCGCGCTATTCATTCGGCGCCCGCGACGAGCGCGTCGGGCCGGTCACCTGCGAGGTCTGCGGGTGCCGTCTCCAGCCGGCGGGCGTTGAAGGCACCTGGGTGCACTTCGGGGCGTTCGGTGGCCATGATGCCATCGGCTGCCGCGTTGCCTGCGTCGATCTGGCGCACGACGGGAGCGGCCGCGCGGCCCAGGTGTCGGTCGCGATCTGACGGCACCGGCGGGCGGTGCCCGCCGTTCCGCCACGCTTGCCGTCAGCGATCGTCGGTCACGAGCCTGTAGCCCACGCCCCGGACGGCGACGACCGCCGGCCCCCCGGCCTCGAGAACCTTGCTGCGGAGGCGCGTGAGGTGCGGCTTGAGCCAGAGGACGTCCGGATCCGGCTCGGCGGGCCATCCGCCCCGGGCGAGCCGATGGTGCGGCACGACGTCGCCCCCGGAGCGTGCGAGCGCCTCGAGCAGCCGGAACTCGATGGGGGTCAGGCGGAGCGTCACGTCGCCCACCCGCGCCTGATGGCGGCCGGGCTCGACCGTGAGAGCGCCGACCCGCAGCACGCCACCCTCGGCCGTGCCCCCGGCGCTCCCGACCATCTCGGAACGCCGCACGAGCGCGTTGATCCGGGCGAGCAGCTCCGCACGCCCGAACGGCTTGGTCAGGTAGTCGTCGGCGCCGATCTGGAGCGCCCGGACCTTGGCCGGTTCACCGCTCTCACCCGACACGACGAGGATGGGAGCCGTGCCGGCGGCGCGCATCAGGCCGGCCACGGTGAAGCCGTCGGGTCCCGGCATGGCCAGGTCGAGCAGGACGATGTCGGGCCGCTCTTCGGCGAAGCGCTTCACCGCAGTCAGGCCGTCGTAGGCGGTGACGACCTGGTGTCCCTCGAGGCCGACCAGCGCGGTGATCGCGCCGACCATGGCCGGGTCGTCGTCCACGACGAGGATCCGCAGCGACCGTCGGGCCGTCATCGCGGTGGTCTCCTACAGCGCCGCGGTGGCCGGCAGGGCCACCACGAACCTCGCGCCCGCGGGCTGACCTGGCTCGCACCAGAGCCGCACGCCCATCGCCTCGCCGAGGCGCCGGGCCGCGTACAGGCCGATCCCCGAGCCGCGCGCGGTGTGCGTCTCGCGGCGCGTGTACGGCTCGAAGATCCTCTCGCGCCACTCGGGCGGCACGCCCGGCCCCTGGTCGCTCACGGCCAGTCGGACCACCCCCTCGACGAGCGTCGTCTCGATGGTGATGGTCGTGTCGGGTGGTGCGTACTTGACGGCGTTCTCCATGAGGTGCTCCAGGATCTGGCGCAGCCTGGGCGGGTCGGCGAGGACGTGGCGCCGCACGTCCATGCGCACCTCGACCCGGTGGTGCCGCAGGAGCGGGGCCAGCTCGGCGACGACCTCGTCCACCAGGCTCGCCGGGTCGACCGGCACGACCTCGGCCGACGCCTCGTCCTCGGCCGCCGGTCGGACGGAGGCGATGATGGAGTCGACGAGGCGATCGATCCGTTCGATCTGGCCGGTCGCCGCCTCATGCCATTCGGCGCGGGCTGCCCGCCGCGCCGCATCCCGCGACCGGCGGCCCTTCAGCGGGGGCTCCTCAGCCAGCAGGTCGGCGTACGCCCGCACCACGGCCAGCGGGGTGCGCAGCTCGTGCGTGACGAGCGCGATGAGCTCGATGCGGGCCTGGTCGATGGCGCGCAGCTGTGCCACCCGGCCCTCCGCCTCGCGCTGCAGCCGGACCCGCTCGACGATGCCCGCCAGGAGGTCGGCGATCGCACGCAGCTGGTCGAGGTCGGAGGCCGTGAAGTCCCGCGGCTGCTCGGTCTGCACGTTGAGCACGCCCACGACCCCGTCGTGCCAGATGAGCGGGACCGAGAGCATCGAGGCGATGAAGCGCCGCTGGTCGAGGCCGCGCACCCACAGGAAGCGCGGGTCGGCGCCGACGTCCGGGATGATCAGCGGCTCTCGCGTCGCCGCGACGTGGCCGGTGACGCCCCGGCCGAAGGGAACGCGGGCGCGGCCGATCTGGAACCTGTCCAGCCCGTTGGTGGCGGCGAGGGTCAGGTTCTCCCCGTCGCGATCGAGCAGGTAGAGCGAGCTAACGGTCGCGCGCAGCGCGTCGCGGGTACCGTCCACGACGGTCTCCAGGAGCTCGTCCCACGTCCGTGCCGTCGTGGCCAGCCGGATGACCCGGTAGAGGAAGCGGAGCTGCTCGAGCTGCTCGGAAGCCGGCGTCGTCGCCGGCGCCTGCGCAGGGGCCGGCTCGTCGGAGCCGGGGTCGAGGTCGAGGATGGCCATGCGCTCCACCATACAGAGAGTACGGAAACCGGCACGGGGCGAAGGTTGCGGCCAGGTTCCGCCACGGTGGCGAAACGGCTCCGCCGCGGCGCGCCATGATGACGCCGATGAGTGGCCGGAGCGTCCAGCGCAACCCGGCCGTGCGTGCCGAGCCGCGCGGAATCGGCCCCTGGGCCGTGCTCCATCGCCCCCAGGCATAGGCTCTGCGCTAAGACCCGCTCGGCCGCGCCCCCGGGCCGTGTTCCATTGTCCGCAGGCATGGATTCGGCGCCAGGGGTCCGCTTCGGGTCCAGCCGGCGCGAATCCTATGCCTGTGGTGAATGATTCGCCCGTGCGCGCGGGTTCCCGCCCGTGCGCGTGGGCTACGTCTGGGGACCGGCTGAGCCCGCCGCGCCCCCGGGCCTTCAGGCCGAGCGCAGCGCGTCGGCGAAGATGGTCAGCGCCTCGTCGATCTCGGCCGTGGTGACATCGAGCGGCGCGATCCAGCGCACGACGTCGTGGTCCACGCCGCAGGACAGGATCAGTAGCCCGAGGTCGGCGCAGCGCTGGATGACGCGCTCGGCGCGCTCGCCGTCGGGGGCGCGGGTGATCCGATCGAGCACGAGCGCCGTGCCCACCATGAGGCCCGGGCCCCGCACGTCGCCGATGCCGGGGTCGGCGGCCATCAGCGCGCGCAGGCCGGCCGTCAGCTGCGCCCCGCGCTCCGCCGCGTTCTCCACCAGCCCCTCGGCGCGGATGGTCTCGAGCACCGCGATGCCCGCCGCGCACGCGACCGGGTTGCCGCCGAAGGTCGTGCCGTGGGCGCTCCGTCCCCAGCGCTCCTGCAGCTCGCGGCGCGAGACGATGGCCGACAGCGGAAGCCCGTTGGCGATGCTCTTGGCCAGGCAGACCACGTCGGGCACGATCCCCGCGTGCTCGAAGCCCCACATCCGGCCCGTGCGCCCGAAGCCGCACTGGACCTCGTCGGCGATGAGCAGGATGCCGTGCTCGTCGCAGAACTCCCGCAGCCCGCGCAGGAACGCCGCCGGCGCCGGGCGATAGCCGCCCTCGCCCTGGATCGGCTCGATGAGCACGGAGGCCAGGCTCTCGGCTGGAAGCGTCGTCCGGGTCAGCTCGCGCAATGCGGCCAGGCACTCGCGCGTCGCGCGCGCCTCGTCGCCGGCGAACTCGCGGTACACGTCCGGGAAGGGCACGATGTGGACGCCGGGCAGCAGCGGCTCGTAGCCCTCACGGTAGTTGGGGTTCGAGCTGGTCACCGAGGTCGCGCCGAACGTCCGCCCGTGGAACCCGCCGCGGAAGGCCACGATCCCCGGCCGGCCGGAGACGCGGCGCGCCATCTTCAGCGCGGCCTCGATGGCTTCCGAACCCGAGTTGAGGAAGAAGACGGTGTCGAGCGGCGCCGGCAGCTCCTCGGCGATCATCGCCGCCAGCCGGTCGACCGGCTCGGCGAAGCCGACCGCGCTGATGGGCGCGATGAGCCGGTCCACCTGGGCGTGGATCGCCGCGGTCACCGCCGGATGGTGGTGGCCCAGCCCGGCCACGGCAATGCCGTTGGCGAAGTCGAGGTAGGCGCGGCCCTCCGTGTCGAAGAGGCGGTGACCCTCGCCGTGGCTCCACGTCCGCGTGAAGTAGCGGCCCAGGACGGGCGTGAGGTGGTCGGGGGCGGTGGTCGTGGTCGTGGCTCGCATAGTGCGGAGTCTAACGGTCACGGCCGACCTAGAATGGCCCCGACCCGGCCCCCCCGACCGAAAGGACCGCGCCGACCCGTGATCGACCTCGCCCTGACTCCCGAGAACACGCTCGTCCAGCAGGCCGTCCGCGCCTTCGCCGAGGCGGAGATCCTGCCCCACATCCGCGAGTGGGACGAGCGTCACGAGGTGCACCTGCCCACGTTCCGCAAGATGGGCGAGCTCGGCTTCCTCGGCGCGCCGATCCCCGAGCGCTACGGCGGGGCGGGCATGGACTACATCAGCCTGGGCATCCTGTGCGAGGAGCTGGAGCGGGCGGACACCGCCTTCCGCGTGATCATGAGCGTCCACGTCGGGCTCAACTCGCTGACGCTCCTGCAATGGGGCACGGAGGACCAGAAGCGGCGCTTCCTCGTGCCGCAGGCGAAGGGCGAGAAGCTGGCCACCTTCGCCCTCACCGAACCCGGCGTGGGCACCGATGCGGCCAACCTCCAGACGACGGCCCGACGCGAGGGCGACGCGTACGTCCTCAACGGCGCCAAGATCTGGATCAGCCTGGGCGACGTGGCCGACCACTTCCTCGTCTTCGCCACACTCGACCGGGCGAAGAAGCACAGGGGCATCACGGCCTTCATCGTCGAGCGCGGCATGCCCGGCTTCACGACCGGCACGATGCGCGGCAAGCTCGGCATCAACGCCGGCAACACCGGCCAGCTCTTCTTCGACGAGGTTCGGGTCCCCGCGGCCAACCGCGTGGGAGAGGAGGGCGAGGGCTTCACCATCGCCATGAGCGCCATCGACCAGGGCCGCTTCACCGTGGCCACCGGTGCGGTGGGGCTCGCCCAGGCCTGCCTCGACGCCTCGCTGAAGTACGCCCACGAGCGCCACACCTTCGGCGTCGAGATCGGCGAGCACCAGCTCGTGAAGCAGATGATCGCGCGCATGGGCCAGGGCATCGAGGCCGGCCGGCTGCTCTGCTGGCAGGCCGCCTGGCTGAAGAACCGCGGCCTGCGCAACACCCGCGAAACGAGCCTGGCCAAATGGTTCGCCACCGACCACGCCGTGCAGAGCGCGCTCGACGCGATCCAGATCCACGGCGCCTACGGCTACTCGAACGAGTACCCCGTCGAGCGCTACCTGCGCAACTCCAAGGCGGCCGTCATCTACGAGGGCACGAGCCAGCTGCACACGCTCATCCAGGCCGACTACCTGCTCGG
>JBGPMJ010000174.1:0-5693 GCA_041486935.1 Candidatus Limnocylindria bacterium
ATCCCCGTCGACGGGGTCGTCGTCGAGGGTGCGTCCGCGGTCGACGAGTCGATGATCACCGGCGAGTCGATGCCGGTCGCCAAGGGCGTCGGCGACGAGGTCATCGGGGCGACGATGAACACGACCGGCAGCCTGCGCTTCAGGGCGACGAAGGTGGGTGCCGACACCGCCCTGGCCACGATCATCCGCATGGTCGGCGATGCCCAGGCCTCGAAGGTGCCGATCCAGCGCATCGTCGACGTCGTGTCGGGTTACTTCACGCCTGCGGTCGTCATCCTCTCGATCCTGGGCTTCGTCATCTGGTACGACTTCGGGCCCGCGCCCGCCTTCACCTACGCGACGATCGTCGCGGTCACGACGCTCATCATCGCCTGCCCGTGCGCGCTCGGGATGGCCACGCCGATGTCGCTCACGACGGGCGTCGGCCTCGCTGCCAGCCACGGCATCCTCATCCGCTCCGGCGACGCCCTCCAGGCGGCCAAGAAGCTCGACCTGATCGTCCTCGACAAGACGGGCACGATCACGCTGGGCAAACCCGCGGTGACCGATGTGGTCCCGACGGAGGGGTTCGACGCCCACGCGGTCCTCGCGGCCGCGGCGGCCGCGGAGCGCGACTCCGAGCATCCGCTCGCGGCCGCGATCGTCGAGGGCGCCGCGGAGCGCGGGCTGACGGCCCTCACGCCGGACGGCTTCGAGGCCGTCCCGGGGCACGGGATCATCGCCCGGATCGGCGCTGAGGCGATCCTCGTCGGGAAGCGGGCCTTCCTCGAGGCCGCCGGCATCCACGCGGGAGCGCTCGAGGCCGAAGCGCTGCGCCTGGCCGACGAAGGCAAGACGGCCGTCTACGTGGCGATCGCCGGCCGCGCGGCCGGGGTGATCGCGATCGCCGATCCCGTCAAGGCCGACTCGGCCGAGGCGGTCGCGGCCCTGAGGCGTCTCGGACTCCAGGTCGTGATGATCACCGGCGACAACCGGCGAACGGCGGACGCGATCGCACGTCGGGTCGGGGTCGACCGGGTGCTCGCCGAGGTCCTGCCGCAGGACAAGGCGCTCGAGGTCCGCAAGCTCCAGCTCGAGGGTCGGACGGTCGCCATGGTCGGCGACGGGATCAACGACGCGCCCGCGCTCGCCCAGGCCGATGTCGGCTTCGCGATCGGGACCGGCACGGACGTGGCCATCGAGGCATCCGACATCACGCTCATCAGCGGCAGCCTGCGCGGAGTGGTCGCGGCGATCGCCATCAGCCGGGCGACGATGCGCAACGTCCACCAGAACCTCTTCGGCGCCTTCGTCTACAACGGCCTCGGGCTGCCCATCGCGCTCGGCGTCCTCTACCCGTTCTTCGGGCTGTTGCTCTCGCCCATCCTCGCCGCGTTGGCGATGTCGTTCAGCTCGGTGACCGTCATCAGCAATGCGAACCGCCTCAAGCGGTTCCGGCTCCAGGAGGTCCACGCATGACCCTCGATCAGATCCTCGTCACCGTGGTCGGGCTCGCGGCGGCAGTGGGCGTCGCTTGGTTCTTCTGGTTCAAGCGGGCCCCGGGCGTCCGGGCCTCGACCGTCTCGGACGGCTTCCAGGAGGTCATGATCCTCGTGAAGGGCGGCTACACGCCCGACACGATCCGGGTGACCGCCGGCCGGCCAGTCCGGTTGCTGTTCCGACGCGAGGAGACCGCGGCCTGCTCCGAGCAGGTCGTCCTGCCCGACTTCGACAGGTCGGCGGCGCTGCCGACCGGAGCCGTCGTGCCCGTCGAGTTCCTGCCCGTCGAGCCCGGCGAGCACCAGTTCACCTGCCAGATGGGGATGCTGCGCGGGCGCATCGTGGTGGAGGCGGCGTGATGGCCCCCATCGCCGACCTGCCCCTGGCCGACTCGCGCCTCCAGCCGGCTGCCCACTGCCTCGTCTGTGGCAGCGACATCCCGCCGGGGGAGGGCGTAACGGCACGCTACGACGGGCGCTGGCTCCGCTTCCGCTGTGATGGCTGCCTGGCGCGCTTCGGGCAGGACCCGGAGCGCTTCCTCGCCGGCCACGGCGAGGGTTGCTGCCAGGGGGACGTGGAGTGCTCGCCGATGAGCGAGTGGACCTGATCCCGGCGCCCGGTCGGTCCCTCGCTCATATGCACCCCGCGGGGTCTTGGGGGCGATGAGCCCGGGCTGGCCGCGCACGACCGGCAGCGGGCCGAGGTTGATCTTGGCCATTCCGGGACTACGCAGTGCGTGTAGTACGATCGCTCCCGTGAGCGAAGCCACGGAGAAAGACGCCGGCCTGCTGGGACCCCTTGAGCGGCGCGTGATGGAGCGCCTCTGGCGGGGCGGTCCCCAGGCCGTCGGCGAGGTCCTCGAGGCACTCAATCCCCCGGGCGAGCGGAAGCTCGCCTACACGACCGTGATGACGATCCTCGTGCGCCTGCACGAGAAGGGTCACCTCACGCGCCAGAAGGAGGGCCGTCGCTTCCGCTACGCGGCGGCCTTGGATGAGGCGTCACTGCGCGCCCGGGTCGGACGGCGCGAGCTCAGCCAGCTGATCGAACGCTATGGGGCCGGGTCCGTTGCCGGCTTCGCCACGGAACTCGGCGAAGGGGACCTGGCGGACCGGCTCGCCCGGGTCGCCCGCGAGCCTCGTGAGACGGCGTGATGCGCCGACCGGCGGTCCTCGCGGCGGTCGCCCTCGGCGCGATCCTCGCCTGCGCGGTCGTGCCGCCGGAGATCGGGTCGGCGCTCGTCCTCATCCTGGGCGGTGCCGGCTCGCTGCTGGCCATCGCGCTGGCGGCGGCGATCGGCCGCGAAGCGTGGCGCCATCAGCGGCTCGCCGCAGGCATCCGGCGGTTGGCCCGCCCGGCGGCCCTCCAGGGCCTGCGGGTCGGATTGGTCCCGGGACTCGAAGGGGCCGTGGTCGCCGGTCTGCACCACCCGCGGATCTTCTGTGCCGAGGATCTCCCAGGGCGACTGGATGAGGAAGAGCTCCGCGCCGTCATCCTCCACGAGCATCACCACCAGCTGTCGCGCGCCCCCATCCGGATCGCGCTGATCGACGCCGTGGCGCCCGTCCTGGGCCGGCTTGAGGCCGGCCGGGCGTGGCTGGAGTGGGCGCGGGCACGCGTCGAGATCGCGGCCGATGCATACGCCCTCGCCTCGGGCGCATCGCGGCCCGCGCTTGCCAGCGCGCTCCTGAAGCTCGCGTCGGGCGTCGGCCTGAGCGTCGCGCCCGGTTTCGCGACCGCCTCGGAGCTGCGGGTCCGCGCCCTCCTCGGCGAGGAGCCGGAGACCCGGCGCGGGCGATCCCTGCCCGCTCTATTCGCGGTCGCCCTCGTCGTCGTCGCGAGCTGCCTCGTCTTCTACCCGCTGTAGGGCTTCAGGATGGCCCGACCGTGAGCGTGGAGAGGGCAGGCAGGATCCCCTCCGCCTGGAAGAGGAAGAGGCCGCCCACGACGAGGCTGAAGACGCCCGCCACGGTGCCGATGACGAGGTAGAGCCTCTGCCGCAGCTGGCTGGCCACGAAACCCGTCGCGGTGATCACGACGACGATCGAATTCGAGACGAGCAGGCCGGCGATGAAGGCGAGGATCATCGGCACGCCGAGCCCCACGCTGGCGGCGCCGCCGATGGCGGCGATGATCAGCACATGGCTGCCCGTCTCCGCGCCGATGCCGTGGATCATCCCAACGCCGAAGGCCGTGCGCGGGCCGTACGCGCTGGCCTCGAGCGGCTCGACGTGCTCGTGCCCGTGGATCCGGGCACCGAGCCAGCGCCAGGCGTAGCGAAACGAGTCGAAGACCAGCATCCAGCGACTGCGCAGGCGGAACTCGGTGCCGTGCCGCAGGTAGGCGTAGACGGAGTAGAGGACCCAGACCCCCAGGACGATGAGCGTGACCCCGACGACGCGGCCCATGATCGGGTCGACCCACGCCGGCAGGAGTGTCCCGAAGGCCAGCGCGGCAAGGCCGAGAGCGGCCACCACCGACGCGTGCCCGAGTGCGTACAGCGATCCCAGCTCGATCGCCCGACGCTGCTCAGCAAGGAATCTCATCCGTGTGACGGGGAGGGCCGGGGGGAGCGCGGCGGTCACGGGCCCCTCGGCCTCGACTTCGTGGACGTGGAGCTCATCCGTCCCCCCGTGGGGGTGCCCGCGGGCCCCGGCCACGTGCTCGGCGCGGTGCGCCTCCTCGGCGGCCTCCGTCGCCGCGGTCGTGCTCGTGATGTCGGTGATCGCCGCGATGTGGTCCCAATCGATGCCGTGGCGAAGGCCCAGCACGAGCGCCGTGAGCAGCAGCCCGACGGCACCGGCGTCGGGCGCCGCGTCGGCGAGCAGGGCTCCGGTGTCCATGGCGGGTGAGGTCCCCTCAGCGGCTGGGTGTGGGAGCGATTATTGCATCATGTTGCAATAATGTGCCGGTGGCATTGACCGGTCAGGCCGGGCCGGAGAGGCTGAGCAGCGCCACGACCGTCGATCATCGCCGGAGGATACGTCGCCCTCCGGCCGCGGGACGACCGACGCCTGCGGATACACTCCGCGCAGGAGGACGGAGGCACGATGCGCATGTGGGGCGGCCGATTTGCCGCCGGGACCGATCCGCTGGCGGCCGACTTCACGCGCTCGATCGAGGTCGACCGCGCCCTCGCCGCCGACGACCTGCGGGGCTCGATCGCGCACGTGCACGGGCTGGCGCGCGCCGGGCTGGTCACGGCCGTCGAGGAGGCCGAGCTGGTGGGCGGGCTGGAGGCCCTGACGGCCGAGGTCGTCGCGGGCAGGTTCGCCTGGGATCCGGCGCTCGAGGATGTCCATCTCAACCTCGAGGCGGCCCTGGGGGAGCGGCTGGGACCGGTGGCCGCGAAGCTCCACACGGGCCGCTCGCGCAACGACCAGGTCGCACTGGACCTGCGGCTCTGGCTGCGGCGGACACTCGGCGGGGTCGATGCCGCGATCGTGGAGCTGGAGCGTGCGCTGGTGGGCCGCGCCGAGCGAGACGGCGAGGCGGTGATGCCGGGCATGACGCACATCCAGCCCGCCCAGCCGGTCCTGCTCGCCCATCACCTGCTGGCCTACGTCGAGATGCTGGAGCGCGACCGCGGCCGGTTCCGCGACGCCTGGGCTCGGGCGAACCGATCGCCGCTGGGGGCGGGGGCGCTGGCCGGTGCGGGCTTCGCGCTCGACCGGGAAGCCGTGGCGGCGGAGCTCGGGCTCGCGGGCGTGACGGCCAACTCGCTCGATGCCGTGAGCGATCGGGACTTCGTGGTCGAGGCGCTCGCGGGGGCGGCGCTGTGCATGGTCCACCTGAGCCGGCTGGCGGAGGAGCTCGTCTGGTGGTCGAGCCCGGCCTTCGGCTGGGTCGGCCTCGATGACGCCTGGAGCACCGGCTCCTCGATGATGCCCAACAAGAAGAACCCCGACCCGTGCGAGCTGATCCGCGGGCGCTGCGCGCGGGTCGCCGGGGAGCTGGCCGCGGTGCTGGGCATGCTCAAGGGCCTGCCGCTGGCCTACCAGCGGGACATGCAGGAGGACAAGGCGCCGCTCTTCGACGCGATGGCCGTGCTCCAGTCGTCGCTGCTGGTCATGGCTGGGGTCGTGGCCACGCTGCGCTTCCGGCCGGAGCGGATGCGCGCGGCGGCGCTGGAGGGCTACGTGACCGCGACCTCGGTGGCGGACGCGCTCGTCGAGCGCGGCGTGCCCTTCCGCGCGGCGCACGGGATCGTCGGG
>JBGPMJ010000175.1:0-5685 GCA_041486935.1 Candidatus Limnocylindria bacterium
GCGCAAGACGCTGCTCACGACCGCTCGCTACGCCGACCTCTGGAACGGCTACGGCGACCCGGCCCGTATCGCCGACCGCGACGCGATCCTGCGCGCGCATTGCGCGGCGATCGGCCGGGACGAGCGGGAGATCGCGCGCACCGTCTCCGTGGACGTGGTGATCCGCGACCATGCCGAGGAAGCGCTCCGAACGTACGGCGAGATCGCCGAGCGGCACGGCCTGGCCGGCAGGGTCGGCTCCGACGGGGGGGCGCAGGATCTCACGCTGTGGGGTCCGCCGGCGACGATCGCAGCGGGCATCCGGGCCTATGCCGACGTGGGAGTGTCCGAAGTCATGTGGATCTTCCGCGACCCGTTCGACCTCGAGACTATCGAGCGCCTACCGGAGGTCCGGGCTGGCCTCGACGCCTGAGCGTGGTCCGACGGGCAGCCCCATCGCCTCCATCCACGATCGCAGCTGGCGGTAGACGGCCGGGGCGCCCAGGAGCGGGTCCTCGGTCACCTCCCAGTCTGCGGGGTAGAGGATGAAGGCCTTCGTCTGCCAGCCGCCGATCCCGCCGTGGGAGCCGATCAGCTCCTCGAAGGCCGCCACCTCCTCGGTGTCGGGGTCGAGCACGCTGATGGCCGCGATATCGCCGACGTTGTCCATGGCATCGAGCCCGCGCAGGCTCGCCACGGCGTACGGGCCGAAGGGCGCCACGGGGTCCTCGCCCACGACCTGCTCCTCGTCGAGGTAGCGGATGCCACGGCGACCGACGGCGATCGCGCCGTGCGCCGCGGAGCGGACGAGCAGCAACCCGATGCCCGGGTGGTTGGCCAGCGCCTCGACGAGCCCGGGATGGAGCTCGGCCAGATCCTCCACGGTCAGCCGCTCGACCCGGGCGTTGAAGTAGATCAGGGCCAGGTTACCCGAGGGGCAGACGACGAGATCCGGCGCCTCGCCCACGGCCGCCGCGCGTTCCGCAGGTGGCGCCGCCTCGACCCGCCTGCCGAGTTCCACCAGGCCGTCGCGCGTCCGGCTCCTCAGGGCGCGCCGCGCGATGGCGGGCGCGACACCGGTGCCCCGCATGAACTCGGAGAGGAAGGTGTTGACCGCGCCCCACTCCTCGAGGCGCCCGGTGGCCGACTCGACCGAGGCCCGACCGCCCATGAGCGAGTGCACTGCGTCCTGGAGCGTCACCCCGTAGCGCTGCTGGAACGTCGCACCCAGCGTCTGGCCGTGGTCGGAGAGGACGACGAAGCGGTAGGGACGAGCGGCGTCGGCGGCCGCCCGCTCCAGCGCGCCGAGCGTGCGGTCCACGCCGTCGAGGGCATCGAACGCCTCCGCCCGTTCGGGGCCCGAGTGATGGGCGATCTCGTCGTAGTCGGTGTAGTCGGCGTAGATGACCGGGGTGCCCCGGTACATCTCCTCGATGATCAGCGACGTCTGCAGGCCGCGCAGGAGGATGTTCGTGACGGCCCTCGCGACCGGGTAGGGGAAGCCCCGCGGCATGCGTGGCTCGATGCCGGCGCGCGCCTGCCGCCGCGCCTGCACCAGCTCCTTGCCGATCTCGCCGACCGTCTGGAAGACCACGTGCAGGTAGTTGTACGGACTGACGAAGAAACCATAGAAGTCGCGCGGCCGGCCGATGCCGCGCGTCCCCTCGGCGAGTGCGGCCATGGTCACGAAGGTGCGGGACGCATCGCCGGTGACGAGGTTCCCGATGCTGACCCCGCCGCGGCTCAGCAGCCCCTCCCCGTTCGAGACGCGCCGGACGATCTCGGCCGCATCGTGCGGACGGTTCGAGACGAGCAGGCGGCGCGTCGCCTTCTCGTACCAGCGGAAGGCCGGGATGCGGTCGTTGTCGCCGTGCAGGATGCCGGCCTGGCTGGCCGACGTCTGCGAGGGCAGCATCACCTCCCAGCGACCCAGCCGCATCTGCCGCGCCCGCAGCCAGCGCGACATGACCGGCACGCGACCGGCACGCACCTGGTTGCGCAGCACAGGGTGGCTGAGACCATCGATCTGGACGATCACCAGGCCGGGCTGGTCGGTGCGGACGACATCCGCGCGGTGCACGGCCAGCTGGCGCACGAGCGAGGCGTAGTAGGACTGCTCCTGGTCGAGGGCGACGACGGCCGAGAGGAACGTGTGGACGATGGCGAAGACCCACGAGCCCCAGAACGCAGCTCCGACATCGGTGACGTCGATGCCGGGGACGAGCGGACCGAGGATGGCGATGACGAAGACCTGGAAGACGATCGACGCGACGCCGACGAGGAAGAGCGAGGTCGGCGCGACGAGCGCGAGGAAGATCGGCCGCACCAGCGCGTAGAGGAGGGCGATGACGACGACCGCGATGGCCACCGAGGCGACGTCGGTGACGAGGATGCCGGGGATGGCCCAGGCCGTGACGGCGAACGAGATCCAGGCGATGACGAACGAGAAGAGGCCGCGCTTCATGAGCGCGCGCCGTCCCGCCCGCCACTCCCACAGGAGGTGCGCCTGGATGCCGTAGAAGTCGATCAGCCGCCGCAGCGCGGACATGTGATGCTCCTGTGCCAAGAGGCCAGCGGGAGGCTACCACCGGGCGGCGGCAGGGCACGGGTATCATCGGGCCATGCTGCTCGCCATCGACGTCGGCAACACCAACGTCACGCTCGGCCTCGCGCGCAGCGGCGAGCTGGTCGCCACGCGCCGGGCCACGAGCCGTCGCGCCATCGGTCCGGACGAGCTGGAGACGCTCCTCGAGGGGCTACTCGCCCTCGACGGCCGCCGGCTGGCCGACATCGACGCGATCGTCGTGGCCAGCGTCGTGCCCGCCTGGTCGGCGGCGCTGGCCGCCCTCGCCGGGCGCCGGGCGCTGCCGCTGCTCGAGGCGAGCGCGGCCAGCGTGCCCATCCCCATCCGTGTCGAGCGACCCGATGAGGTCGGTGCCGACCGGCTCGTCAACGCCTTCGCCGCCGGCCGACTGCACGGCGCGCCGGCCATCGTGGTCGACTTCGGGACGGCCACGACCCTCGACGTCGTCGCCGCCGACGGCGCCTACATCGGCGGCGCCATCGCGCCCGGCCTCGAACTGGGCCTGGAGGCCCTGGCCTCGCGCACCGCGAAGCTGCCGCGCATCGAGCTGCGGCGGCCGGCACGGGCGATCGGCCGCGACACCATCTCGGCCATGCAGAGCGGCGCGGTCATCGGCCACCTGGGCCTGGCCGCCGAACTCATCCGGCGCACGCGGGAGGAGCTCGCCGCGGAGAGCCCCGGCGCGCCCATCCGCGTCATCGTCACCGGCGGCCTGTCGCGCGCCCCGTGGATCGAGGGCCTCGAGGGCGTGGATGTCGTGGATCCCGAGCTGACGCTGCGGGGCCTCGTCCTGCTCCATGCGGAGGTGGCGGCGGCGACCGCTGCCACGGCGCCCGCGGAGCCGGCCCTGCGGAGCGCCCGGTGAGCGCGCGGCCGCTGGAGGGGCGGCTGGTCGTCCTCGGCGTGACCGGCTCGATCGCGGCCTACAAGGCCGCCGAGCTGGCGCGAGCCCTCGTCGCAGCCGGGGCCGAAGTGCAGCCCGCGATGACACACTCCGCGTCGCGCTTCCTCGGGCCGCTGACGCTCGAGACGCTGACCCGCCGCCGCGTCCAGCTCGACCCGCTGGAGCTGTTGGCCGACTCGCGCATCGGCCACATCGTGGCCGCCGACACGGCCGACGTCGTCGTCGTCGCCCCGGCCACCGCCCGCTGGATGGCCGCCATGGCCGGCGGTCTCGCCGACGACGTGGTCACCGCGATCTGCCTCGCCACCGCGGCGCCGGTGGTCGTCGCGCCGGCCATGGACGGCGGGATGTGGAGCCACCCGGCCACGCGGGCGAACGCCGAGACGCTGCGTGGGTACGGCTACGCGATCGTCGAGCCGGAGGAGGGGCCGCTGGCCTCCGGTGCCAGCGGTCGCGGCCGGCTGGCCGAGACCGCGGCCATCGTGGCCGCCGTCGAGGCGGCCGTGACGGGGCGGCCGGTGCGGGTCCCCGAGGCGGCGCTGCGCCCGCCGCTCGAGCCCGAGCGACGCGGGGCCGACCTCGAGGGCCGTCGCATCGTCGTCAGCGCCGGCGGCACGGCCGAGCCCATCGATCCCGTGCGCTTCATCGGCAACCGTTCGTCGGGCCGGATGGGAGCGGCCATCGCCGAGGCCGCGCTCGACCGCGGCGCGACGGTGGTCCTCGTGGCCGGGACGATGAGCGTGCCGCTGCCCGAGCGCGCCGAGGTGCGCCACGCCGAGACCGCGGCCGCCATGCGCGAGGCCGTCCTGGCCACGCTACCCGACGCCGACGCGCTGGTCATGGCCGCGGCGGTGGCCGACTTCCGGCCGCACCGGGTCGCCGGAGAAAAGCTGACGCGCCGGGCGGGCCTGACCCTGGAGCTGGAGCCGACCGAGGACATCCTCGCGGAGGCGGCAGCGATGGCCCACGAGCGGCTGCGTCCCCGACCCGTCCTGGTCGGCTTCGCGGCCGAGACCGGGTCCCTCGACCGGGCGGTCGAGAAGGCGGCTCGCAAGCGCGTCGACCTGCTCGTGGCCAACGACGTCGCCGAGGAGGGCTCCGGCTTCGGAGGCGACACGAATCGCGTCACGATCGTGGTCCCCGGGAACGCGCCCGAGCGATGGCCGCTCCTCTCGAAGCGCGAGGTGGCCGACCGCCTGCTCGACCGCGTGGCGGCCCTGCTGGACGCCCGCGACGCTTCGAGGCAGACTGGTCAGGCGACCCGAACCATGCGAGCCACCGAGGAGAGCCGGGCATGAGCGCCACCGATGCACCCCGCCGCCTGACCGTCAGCGACATCGCCCGGCTGCATGCCGATGGGCAGCGCATCCCGATGCTGACTGCGTACGACTACCCGACCGCGCGCATCCTCGACGAGGCAGGCATCCCGATGCTGCTCGTGGGCGACTCGCTGGCCCAGGTGATGCTCGGCTACGAGACCACCGTGCGCGTCTCGATGGCCGAGATGCTCCACCATGTCAAGGCCGTCGCGCGCGGTAGCCGGCACGCCCTGGTCATCGCCGACATGCCCTTCCTGACCTACGGCGTGTCGATCGAGGAGTCGATCTCCAACGCGGGCGCCTTCCTGCGCGAGGGCGGCGCCCAGGCCGTGAAGATCGAAGGCGGCGTGCGCAGCGCGCGGACCATCGAGGCCATGACGAGGACGGGCATCCCGGTCATGGGCCACATCGGGCTCACCCCGCAGGCCATCCTCCAGATCGGGAAGGTGCGCGTGCAGGGCAAGACGCGCGACACCGCGCGCGCCCTCCTCGCCGACGCGCTGGCGGTCCAGGAGGCGGGCGCCTTCTGCGTCGTGCTCGAGCTGCTGCCGGAGCAGCTCGCCGCGGCGATCACCGAGCGGCTGCGCATCCCGACCATCGGCATCGGCGCCGGAGCCGGCTGCTCGGGCCAGGTCCAGCTCATCACCGACGTGCTCGGGCTGAGCGTGGACCACATCCCGCGCCACGCCCGGCTCTACGCGCACCTGCGCGAGACGATCGACGCGGCCGTCCGGGCCTGGGCGGCGGACGTGGTCGCGGGCACCTTCCCCGGCGAGGCCGAGACCGTGCGCATGGACGATGCCGTCCTGGCCGAGGCGCTGGGCCGGGGCGAGCAGGATCGCGCCGCAGAGCTGCCGCTGGGCGGCATCCCCCTCGACCGCGACCTCTGAGCGGGTGAC
>JBGPMJ010000176.1:0-5678 GCA_041486935.1 Candidatus Limnocylindria bacterium
GCTCGTCTTCACCCGCACCAAGCACGGCGCCAACCGGCTCGCCGAACAGCTCGCGAAGGACGGCATCGCCGTCGCCGCGATCCACGGCAACAAGAGCCAGCCACAGCGCGTCCGCGCCCTGGCCGACCTCAAGGCAGGCAGGGTCGCGGTGCTGGTGGCGACCGACATCGCCGCCCGCGGCATCGACATCGACGCGCTGCCGCACGTGGTGAACTTCGAACTGCCCATGGTCACCGAGGACTACGTCCACCGCATCGGCCGCACCGGCCGCGCGGGCACCGATGGCCAGGCCATCTCCCTCGTCTGTGTGGACGAGGCCCGGCTGTTGCGGGATATCGAGCGGCTCCTGGGCCGGGCGATCCCGACCGAGGTCGTAGCCGGCTTCGAGCCGGACCGGGCGATCCGCCCCCAGCCCATCCGCCTGCGCACCACCTCCGGGCGACCGATGCCGGCCCACCGGGGCGCGGCACCGAGCCATCAAGCTCGCCTCCCCGCCCGGCAGCAGCCGCTCCACGGCCGCGTGGCTCGGCCGGCGCACATGCACGGCGGCCCGGTACGCACCCACGAGTTCGCCATGCTGCCCGGCGAGCGCCTCGCCCGCGCCGGCGGTCAGCGCGCCGACGAGCGAAGACGAGACTAGCCGCCCGCGTCCCGCTGCTGATCCTCGGCGAGGCGCTGTTTGCGGCCTTGGCGCGCCTTCATGACGCCGCCCGCCGTGCGCATCGGGTCGACCTTGGGCAGGCCGGCCGGGGAACCGCGCTGCGGCCCACCCGACGCGGCCGCCGCGGCGCGCTCCCCGCGCAGCCGCTCCAGGCGCTCCCCGATGCGCGCCTCCAGCCCTTCGCCACTGGGCGTGTAGTAGCGGCGGCCGGTGAGCGCCTCGGGCAGGTACTGCTGTTCGACGTCGGCGCCCTCGTAGTCGTGCGGGTAGCGGTAGCCGACGCCGATGCCGTGCGCGCGCATCCCGCGGACGGGCGCGTTGCGCAGGTGGAGCGGCACCGGCAGCGAGCCGCGCTCCTGGACGTCGGCCATGGCCGCCCAGTAGGCCAGGCCGGCGCGGTTCGACTTCGGCGCCGAGGCGAGGTAGGCGGTGGCCTGGGCGAGGGCGTACTGGGCCTCGGGCAGGCCGACCCAGTCGAGCGCCTGCGCCGCGGCCACGGCCAGCTCGAGGCCACGCGGATCGGCGTTGCCGACGTCCTCGCTGGCGACGATGATCAGCCGCCGGGCGATGAAGCGCGGATCCTCCCCCGCCGCGACCATCGTGGCCAGCCAGTAGAGCGCCGCGTCGGGGTCGTTGCCGCGGATGCTCTTGATGAAGGCGCTGACCGTGTCGTAGTGGCCGTCGCCGGCCCGGTCGTAGGCCAGCACGCGCTGCTGCGCCGCCGCCTCGATCGTCTCGAGTGAAGGCGACAGCGGCCCAGCCTCGGCCCCCTCCCCCGCCCCGACCTCCGACATGACCACGGCCGCTTCGAGGATGTTCAGCGCCGATCGCGCGTCGCCGCCGCTGATGCCCACGAGGTGGTCGAGGGCCTCCGGCAAGAGCGCCACGCGACCGGCGAAACCGCGCTCGTCGGCCATGGCCCGCTCCACGACCGTGCGCACGTCCTCGTCGGTCAGCGGCTCCAGGCGATAGACCCGGGTCCGGCTCAGGAGCGCCGAGTTGACCTCGAAATACGGGTTCTCCGTCGTGGCGCCGATGAGCGTGATCGTGCCGTCCTCGACCTGCGGCAGGAGCGCGTCCTGCTGCGCCTTGTTGAAGCGATGGATCTCGTCGATGAAGAGGACGGTCGGCGCGCCCCCGCGATCGAGCCAGTCGCGGGCGCCGGCGATGACGGCCCGCACGTCGGCCACACCGCTCATCACCGCGCTCAGCGTGGCGAAGCGCGCCCCCACGGCGTCGGCGAGCAGCCGGGCGAGGGTCGTCTTGCCCGAGCCCGGCGGCCCCCACAGCACCATGGAGCCGAGGTGACCGCGCTCGATGAGGCGCCGCAGGGCGCCGCTATCGCCGACGAGGTGACCCTGACCGACGAACTCCTCGAGCGTGCGCGGCCGCAATCGCGCGGCCAGCGGCGCGTGACCGTCGAGGGCGGCAGGCGGCAGCGTCAGGGGCTCGGGTCGGTCATCCCTGGTGGATCCGGTGCGCGGCATGCGCGCGTCCTCAGTCGTGCAGCTTGCGGAACCAGAACGAGTGGCTGTCGCCTTCGGAGAGCTGGCCGACGATCTCGTGGCCGGTCACCTTCGCCCAGGCAGGGGCGTCGGCCAGGATGCCCGGGTCGGTCGCCGTCACCTCGACCAGCTGGCCGATGCGTGCCTGCCGGATGGCCTTGGCGAGGTTGACGATGGGCATCGGACAGACCAGGCCGGTCGCGTCGACGACGACGTCGGCGCGGGGTCGGGGGGCGCCTGGCCTGGGCTCGGTCGAGGACGTCATGGGAACGGCGGGGCCTCCTGTCTCGTGGCCGGTCATGCTACCCGGGACCCGGCGGACGCGCGCGTGGCGGGACTCGGGGTACCATCGGCAGGCGACCCGGCGCCGGTCGCGGATCGCCCCGTCCAAGTCCTGGAGACCGCCGTGAGCCCATTGCCGATCCGCCTGCACGTCCCCGGTCCGACACCGCTCCCCGACGCCGTCCGTGAGGCGGGCGCCCGACAGATGGTCAACCACCGCGGCCCCGAGTTCAAGGCACTGCTGGGGCGCGTCACGGCCGGACTGCAGCGCGCGTTCCGCACGCAGAACACGGTCCTCGTGCTGAGCTCCTCGGGGACCGGCGGGCTCGAGGCGGCGGTGGTCAACCACCTCTCCCCGGGCGACCCCGTCCTGGCCGTCACCATCGGCGCCTTCGGCGACCGCTTCGCGAAGATCGCCACGACCTACGGGGCCGACGTGACCCGGCTCGCGCTGGAGTGGGGTCGCGCGGCCGAGGCCGGCGACGTGGCCGCCGCGGCGCGCGAGATGGTCGCCCGGGGACGAACGCCGGCGGCGGTGCTGCTGACGCACAACGAGACGAGCACCGGCGTCACCAACCCGATCGCCGAGCTGGCCGCCGCCGCCCGCGCCGTCGTGCCCGACGTGCTGGTCATCGTGGACGCCATCAGCGGCTTGGGCGCGGTCCCCTTCGAGACGGACGCCTGGGGCCTCGATGTGGTCGTCACGGGCAGCCAGAAGAGCTGGATGGTGCCGCCCGGGCTGGCCATGGTGAGCGTGTCCGAGCGGGCCTGGGCGGCGGCCGAACGAGCGACCATGCCGCGCTTCTACTTCGACCTCGCGGCGCATCGCACGAGCGCGGCCACCGGCGAGACGCCCTGGACGCCGGCGGTCGGCGTCTGCTTCGCCCTCGACGTCGCCATCGCGCTCCTCGAGGCGGAGGGCTACGAGGCCATCTTCGCGCGCCACCGGGCGTGCGGGGCAGCCGCCCGGGCGGGTCTCCGGGCGCTCGGTTTCACGCTCTTCGCAGACCCGGCCCACGCCTCCGACACGGTCACCGCGGCGTACCTCCCCGACGGCCTCGAATGGTCCGCCCTCAACGGCGCGCTGAAGGACCGCGGGCTCATCCTCGCCGGCGGCCAAGGCAAGCTTGCCGGCCACATCCTCCGCCTCGGGCACCTCGGCGCGGTGACGGTCAACGACGTGCTGGCCGCCCTGGCCATCATCGAGGATGCGCTCATCGCCCTCGGACTCCCTCCCGGCGAACGCGGTGCGGCGCTGGTGGAGGCCGTTCGCGCGGCCGACGCCTCGGCCCAGGTCCCCGCCGGGAGCGCCGTGTGAGGGTCCTCGTCGCCGAGCCGCTCGCCGCGGAGGGCCTGGAGCTCCTCCGTGCCGAGCACGAGGTGGACGTCCGCACCGACCTCTCGCGCGAGGCCTTCCTGGCCGCCGTTCCCGACTACGACGCGATCCTCGTGCGCAGCCAGGTGCAGCTCGACGCCACCGCCCTGGCGGCCGCGACCCGGCTGGTCGTCGTCGGTCGCGCCGGGGTCGGCGTGGACAACGTCGATCTCGAGGCCGCCACGCGTGCCGGGGTCACCGTCGTCAACGCGCCGACCGGCAACACGATCGCGGCCGCCGAGCACACGCTGGCGCTGCTGTACGCGGTGGCCCGCCGCATCGCCGCCGCCGATGCCTCTGTCCGGCGCGGCGAATGGACGCGCAGCGCCTTCACCGGCGTCGAGTTGCGCGGCAAGACCCTGGGCATCGTGGGCCTGGGCAAGATCGGCATGGCCATCGCCGACCGCGCCCGAGCGATGGAGATGGAGGTCATCGGCCACGACCCGTTCGTGACCGCGGAGGCCGCGGCGAACCACGGCGTGACCCTCTTCGAGCGGGCCGAGGTGATCGCCCGCTGCGACGTGCTCACCCTGCACGTCCCGCTCACGCGCACGACGCGCAACCTGCTCGATGCGGCCGCCATGGCCACGATGCGGCCGGGCGCGATCGTCCTCAACGTGGCCCGCGGCGGGATCGTCGACGAGGCGGCCCTGGCCGAGGCGCTGCGCGACGGCCGGCTGGGCGGCGCCGGCGTCGACGTCTTTGCCTCCGAGCCGCCCCGCGACTCGCCGCTGCTCGACGCCCCCAACACCGTCCTGACGCCGCATTTGGGGGCCTCCACCGCGGAGGCGCAGGTGCGCGTGGCCGTGGAGGCGGCCCAGCAGGTCCTCGACGTCCTGGCCGGACGGCCCGCGCGCTACGCCGTCAATGCGCCGATCCTGACGCCCGAGACCGCCAGGGCGCTGGGGCCGTTCCTGCCGCTGGCGGAGATGCTCGGCCAGCTCTATGCCCAGATCACGCGCGGCGTGGAGGCCCTCACGCTCGAGGTGGCGGGCGAGCTGGCGGCCTACGACAGCGCGCCGCTGGCCGCGTCGGCACTGCGCGGCCTGCTCGAGACGGTGACCGAGGAGCGGGTCAACCAGGTCAACGCGCCGCTCCTGGCACGGGCTCGCGGCATCAACCTGGTCGAGCGGCGCACCCCGGACGCCGGCCGCTACGCGTCGCTGGTGACGCTCGAGGGCTCAGCGACCGTGGGCGGCACCGTCGCCGCCGGCGGCGAGCCGCGGATCGTGCGGCTCGGCGAGCACTGGCTGGACATGCAGCCGGCGCACTGGATGCTCATCACGCGCCACCACGACCGGCCCGGCACCATCGGGCAGGTGGGCATCATCCTGGGCGAGGCTGACGTCAACATCAGCGCCATGCACCTCGCGCGCAGCACGCCCCGCCAGGACGCCTTCATGATCCTCGCTCTCGACGACCCGGTGCCCGATGCGGTCGCCGAGCGCATCCGGGCCCTCGACGCGATCCTCGACCTGTGGGTCGTCCGGCTCGGGTGACCACGCCGCTGATCCCTCCGGCCATCGACGCGACGCTCGTCCTGGTCCGCCACGGCGAGTCCACCTGGATCGCCGAGGACCGCTTCCAGGGGCGCCGCGATCCGCCGCTCTCGCCGCGTGGTGAGCGTCAGGCGGCGCTCGTCGCGGCCCGCCTCGCGGACCCCCTGGCGCCTCGGTCGCTGCCCATCCCGGCCGGGCCGCCGGTGGCGATCTGGCACTCCCCCCTGGGGCGGGCACAGGCCACGGCCACGGCCATCGCCGCTGCCGCAGCGGTCTCGGCGGGTCGACCGCCGCTCGTGCCCGAGCCGGGGCTGTCGGAGATCGGCCAGGGGGAGTGGGAAGGGCTGCTCTCGACC
>JBGPMJ010000177.1:0-5640 GCA_041486935.1 Candidatus Limnocylindria bacterium
GCGAAGCGCGCCGCCGGGATCCATCTGGCCGAGGACGACGAGGGCCATGCCGGCCATCGCCAGGCCGAGCGCCAGCAGGCGCGCGGGATCGAGCCGCTCGCGCCCCGTCGCCGCGGCCGCGACCGAGACCATGGCCGGGTAGGTGTAGAAGCCGAGCAGCGCCAGGGCGATGCTGACGCGTTCGAAGGCGATGAAGATGGCCAGGTTGAGCACGGCACTGGCCACGCCGGCCACGACCAGCGCGGCGAGGTGGCGGCGCGGCACGCGACGAAGGTCCGCCAGGCGCGAGCCACGCCGGGCGAGGACGGCCAGCACGACGCCCAGCACCACGGCGCCGATCCCGG
This sequence comes from Candidatus Limnocylindria bacterium, assembly GCA_041486935.1. Lineage (GTDB taxonomy): Bacteria > Chloroflexota > Limnocylindria > Limnocylindrales > CSP1-4 > CSP1-4. The sequence goes on from JBGPMJ010000177.1 coordinate 345, forward strand.
CGCGCCAGGCCACGAAGGCGAGCGGGGTGGCGCCGGCCTCGTAGGCGAAGCGCGAGACGGGGCCGAGCGTGCCGAAGGAGGCCGCGGCGACCAGGACGAGCAGGGAGCCGGCGAGGAGCCGCCGCTCCCCGTCGGACCGCGTCACCGGCCCTCGGTGGCGCCGGCGGCAGTCAGGACGATCTGCCGGCGGAAACGCGTTCGACCCGATGCCCGCGCAGGACGATCCGCGTGAAGGGCACGCGGATCTCCCGGAAGACCTCGATCGAGACGAGGAAGCCGGCGAAGAGGAGGATGACGGCCAGGAGCTTGAGCAGGGCATAGGACTGCGTCGCGCCGACCCGATTGAAAGAGTCGGCGGCGCCAGCGACGATCCCACCCAGGGCGATCAGGAGCGTGGCCGGAACCCGGCTGTTCATGCCCCCCGCGCGCCACGCCTGCCAGGTCCCCGGCAGCGAGGCCACGAAGTTCACACTGAGCGCGATCGGCGAGATCAGCAGGTTGAAGAGGAAGTGGTCGAACTTCTGGCCGGGATCGAGGGAGTAGGCCAGCACCCGCCGCTTGGGCATGAAGACGTAGGCCGAGAAGATCGCGCCCAGCACAAGCGAACCGACACCCGTGACATTCATGAACGGCGTCAGCAGCCGGAGCGTGCCCGGCATCGCGTCGCCGACCGGGATGTTCGTGTCCGGATGGAGCACATAGCCCGGAGCCGCGAGCGTCGCGGTCGCCACGAGGAAGAGTCCGAGTAGGGTCACGCCCAGCACCGCCAGGGCAGCGATCATCGGCCAACGCTCATTCTGGAAGTAGGTCTCGACGAAGATGGCGATGGCGAGGACCAACGCGACGACGAAGTAGATGATCGGCGCGCTGCCGGCGTCGGCGTACTTCGGGCTGTTGCGCAGGGCGAACATGATGAAGCCGGCACCGAGCAGGCTGAAGGCGAAGGCATAGCCGAAGCGGGTTCGGCTGAGGAGTAACGCCGTCCCCAGGCCCAACCAGCCGGCCGTCAGGACCGCCCCCGCGAGATACCAGGCGCGGTACAGCGAGTCGCTCCAACCCGCCGCCGCGCCGATCGCCTCGCAGCCCGAGGCGATGCCGTAGAACAGCATGCCCGCTGCCCAGATGAGCTGGTAGCCGTGACGCCGCTCGCGCCACTGGTCAAACAGGGCGACCGCGAAGACGAGGGCCAGGACCGAGGTCGCGGCCGGGAACAGCGCGTCGGGGGTCATCTGGCCATCCTCCTAGGCTGGGACGAACTCGTGCGCCGTCCGGTGTTCGCCGTCGCACAGGCCCCAGCGCACCGCCTCGCCAGGCAGCGCCACCGGGCGCATCAGCTCGCGCACGGCCGAGAGCCGGCAGAGGTGATGGCCGCGCGCGCGGGCCCAGGCGCGGAAGCAAGCCGGGTCGGCGTGGAACTGGTGGGGGCCGGGGTTGAGGGGGGCGGAGCTGGCCCAGCTCGGCGGCGTCTCGACCGAGAAGGCGTCCATGATCGAGACCCGGAAGGGCGTGACCGAGATCGATCCGCCGCAACCGGCGCAGACGATCGCGTCGCTGTCGCTGAAGACGGTGGGGATCCGGATGCCCATGATCTCTCCGCCGCGGAAGGTCTTCGCCACGCCCCGGATTGTAGCGGGCGGGCTCGGCGCGGGTCCGGGAGGGTCATCAGCGGCGCGACCCGGGGAAACCCCTATGGGACACCCCGGCGACTCACTCTCGTGGCGAGACGGTCGGTCGGCCAGGCTTGAGTCATGAGCAACGCCCAAAGCGCAGCCGCCACCCGGATCCACGGTCCCCGGTCGTCAGTGATCCTGCCGGGGCTGGCATTTGGCCTCACTCTCATGGCCCTCACGGCCCTCGTCCAGGTGACTCCGGCCCTTGCGGGGTTTGCCGCCGAGGCGCCGGTCTCCGTCACCGTGACAGGCGGGGAACTCGGTGGATCGGCCGGTCTCATGCCGGGCGACCGGATCACCCTGACTCCGATCGTCATCGAGGCGAGGGGCGGCGACATGCTCTACGCACTCCACGCCGACGTCCTGGGTCCCGATGAGCTCATCCGGCAGGTGCACGCCACGGCCCGCACCGCCGACGGGACCCTGCTCTACGACGGACCGCTCGCGCGTCTGTCGATCGGATCCGGCGCGTTCGGATTTCCCGAGCGCCGGCTGGCCGCCGGCATGGCGGAGCGACTGTCCGTGACGATCGCGGTGTCACTCGATGCCGGTAACGAGATCCAGGGTGCTGCGCTTGCCATCACATGGCGTGCTGATGCGATCGCCGCTGGCCAGACCATGAAGGTTCCGGCAGGTCAGGACTGACCGCCGACGACACCCGACTGGATCCAGCCCTCCCGGACGGCCAGCATCGCGAGCTCCGTCCGCGACGCGACGCCGTACCTGTCGAACAGCGTCCGGAGGTGGCCTTCGACCGTCTTCCGGCTGATACCGAGCTCGTGGGCCACCTCGTCGTTCGTTCGGCCGAGGGCGATGAGCTGGACGACCTCAAGCAGCCGATCGCTGGGTCGTCGGACGCGGTCACGAACGGCCCGCATGACGTCTGCCCCGAATCGGTAGTCGCCCGCGGCGGCCGCCCGGACAGCAACCACGAGCTCGGATCCCGACGCGCCCTTGACCACGTAGCCGTGGGCGCCATCTTGGAACGCCTGCTGGAGGTACGAACGGCGATCGAACGCTGAGAACATGACGAACGCCGGCCGGGCTGCCATCGCATCGCGCCGTCCATCCATGTGCCGCCTGAGGACGTCAAACCCGGAGTCCGGTCCGATCTCGACGTCGCACACGACGACGTCGGGCCGCTCGCGCTCGATGAGCTCGTCGGCACCGGCGGCCGATCCCGCGACCCCGACGACTTCGATGCCGGGTTCGGCAGCGAGCATCATCCGGACCCCGTCGGCCACGACAGGATGGTCGTCGACGAGTAGGACCCGAATCGTTTCCGTGCCCGGTGCCGTCACCGCTAGCTCACTCGTGACCTGTGCCACGGACCGGGTGCCCACGAGCATCGGTTTCGTAGATATCGCTGACTCCCCTCTTGGAGCGTCGTCGCGCGCCATGCAGCCGCAGATCGCACCCTAGCGGGCAGTGGTGCCGGCTGTCACCGCCCCGATGGTCCCATCGGTCAACCCGGACTCGGCCGAGCTGATCCAGCTCCTGGTCGAGCGAATGGTCGCGCGCGACCGGCGCGTCGACGAAGCCGTCGATTTGCGGCAGCGGGCGAAGCGGCGGGAGTACGTGGAAGCCACCGGCTGGGGCGAGGCCGAGGCGCTGCGCGACCTAGCGGGGCTGCTGCGAGCGTGGAACGTGCAGCCTGTGGAGGGGGCGGCGGACTACAACCTCATCGAGGTGCACATCACCGACCCGAAACTCCGCGAGGAAGCAGCCGACTGGCCCGGGCCTGAGCCTATGGGACCGCGCTCGACAGCGACTATCTCCCACGTCACGGTTCACGGACGGCGGACCGGTCGGTCAAGAGGGCTCGCAGGATCCAGGAGCGATGACGCGAGCGTGCTCGACAACCATGCCTCGAACTGGTCATTGGACCAACCGAAGCGCGCGACCAGCACCTCGTAGAGCTCGGGGCCGGCCAGAGCGAACATCACGTCTCGCGCCCGCTCTTCGCTGACGCCAGAGCGCAGGCTGCCCTCGGCGGCCAACGAGCGGGCAACGAGCGCCGCTGAGCGCCGGCGCCCTTCGGCCATCTGCCGGAACATCGCGCCGAGCTCGGGATCGACGACCGACGCGTTGAGGGCCACCGAGACGACATCCGGGGCCCCGCTGGCGAGAGTGACGCACATCCGGGCAAGCGCCGCGAGCCGAGCCTGTGGCGTCGGCTGGTCGAGGAGCGCGGCCAGCTGGGGCGGGACGCGGACGTTGATCGTCGCATCGATCAGGTCGAGCAGCAGGCGTCGCTTCGTCCCGAAGTGCTTGTACACGGTGGGCACCGCGAGGTCTGCCTCGGCGGCAATCGCCGCGATCGTGGTGTGGGTGTACCCATGTTGGCGGAACAGTCGTCGGGCCGCCTGAAGGATCGCCTGCCGGGTGGCGTCGAGCTGCCCCTGGCGGCGTACCGACCGATACGGCCTGCGCTGGGTCTTGACGTCGGTCATGATTGGATGTATAGCCTCACTCTACGCAATATAGCGTGTGCCTATTGAATAGCGGAGGAGCCGGACAGGATGGCAGTATCGCAAGTCGCAGGCGTGATGTCCGCGGCGGTCGGCCGAACCCAGGCCGCCGCCGAGCTTCGGTCGTACGCACGGATGGCGGGTGTGGCGCTGCTCGTCGCGCTCGCCTCGATCGTCGTGCTCTACGGCGGCAGCGGCGCGATCGCCGGGACCCGGCCGGACAACGCGACGACCGCCGCCGCCGTGCGCGCCTTCTACGACCATCCGGCGCTCGCCTGGCTTTTCTGGCAAGCCATGGTCAACGTCGTGGGGCTCGCGTTCTTCGCACTGGCATTCCGGCGCTACCTGGCGGGCTTCGCGACGCGGCCGCTGGCCCGCCAGCTCGTCGACGTCGGCGCGGCCCTGGTGCTGGTGGAGGTGTCGGTGGCGGTCGTCGAGTTCGGGCTGCAGCTCAGCCTCGTTCGCCTGGCGGGCCTGGCCGACGGGTCCCTGCTGGGCGTGTTCATGGCCTCGAACTGGATCGACAACGGCACGATGCTGTGGCTCGAATTCGCCTGGCTCGGCACTCTCTCGCTGGCGGCCTGGACGTCCGGGGCGCTGCCGCGCTGGCTAGCCGGCTTGGGGCTCATCGTCGCCCTGCTGCTGCTCGTCGTCGCGGTGCCCGGCCTGATGCTCGGCTACCCGGTTGGTGCCTCGTTCGCGGCGTACGGGCCGTTCATGGCCTGGTTCCTGATCACGGGCATCTACCTCACTCGCGGTGGTCGGGAGCTCGGGACGGCGAGCTGACCACCCCGGCCTCGGCGCTCATCGGCGCTCGTTGCCCGCTCGTTTGCGGTCCCGAGCCTCGCGAGAGCGTCCGGCACATCCGCTTCGACGCGAATCGCGCCGGCGTGGGGGCGGAGCCTACTTGATTGGTCGGCGCCCAGCACTTTTGCCAAATCGTGTGGGCCGTGCACGACACCCTTCCCGCAATCCTGCGGCAGGCGGATAATCCGAGACGCACCCGGGCGGATGCCCGGCAAATCGATGGAGGGACGCGATGGAGCTCAGCTATGGCGGAGTGAGTTGGCTGGCCGTGATCGTGGCGGCCATCGCCAATATCGTTATCGGGTTCATCTGGTACCTACCCCAAGTCTTCGGCACGCGGTGGTCGGA
>JBGPMJ010000178.1:0-5615 GCA_041486935.1 Candidatus Limnocylindria bacterium
CCGTAGCGCAGGAACGTGCTGAAGCGAAGCTCGTGGCCGGCCTTCAGGGCCAGGCTGGCGATGACGATGTTGGCCGAGGCGCCGATGAGCGTGAGGTTCCCGCCCAGGTCCGCGCCCAGGGCGAGCGACCACCACAGCGGGTCGGCGCGGAGGCCCCGTCCGGACAGGTCGTGCACGACGGGGATGAGGGTCGCCGTGTAGGGGATGTTGTCGATGACCCCGGAGGCGAGACCGCTGGCCCAGATGAGGACGACGGCCGTGGTCGTCGTGTCGCCGCCGGTGGCCCTGAAGAGCCAGCCCGCGAAGGCGTCGACGATACCCGCCGCCACGATCCCCTCGACCACGATGAAGAGCCCGACGAAGAAGAGGAGCGTGCTCCAGTCCACGCCGCGGAAGACCTCCTCGGGATCCTCGCGCGCGACGATGAAGAGGACGGTGGCGCCGAGGAGGGCCACGGTGGCCGGCTGGTAGCCCAGGATCTGGGCGCCGAGGAAGCCGGCGACGGTGAGGATCATGACGGTCACGCTGATGCGCAGCCGGCGCCGATCGGTGATGACCATCGACTCGTCCAGGTCGAGCGCCGCGAAGGCGGCCCGCTGGCGGTACATCTCCCCGCCGAACATGACGCGGGCCAGGACGAGGAACCCGCCGAGGATGAGCAGCGAGACCGGCGCCATGTTGACCAGGAAGGTGGTGAAGTCGATCCCCGCCGCAGAGGCGATGAGGAGGTTGGGCGGATCCCCGATGAGCGTGGCCGTGCCACCGATGTTCGAGGCCAGGATCTCCGCGATGAGGTAGGGCACGGGAGACACGCCCATGGCGGCGGCGACGAAGAACGTGATGGGACCGACCAGCACGACGACCGTCACGTTGGCCAGGAAGGCCGAGGCGAACGCGGTGAGCAGGCAGAGTACGACGAGGATCCGCCAGGGATCCCCGCGGGCGAGGCGGATGGCGCGGATGGCCAGCCACAGGAAGACGCCCGTCTGCTGCATGACGTTGGCGATGACCATCATCCCCAGGAGCAGGAAGATGACGTTGAGGTCGATGGCCGCGAAGGCCTCCGCCTGCTGTACGACGCCCAGCACGATCATGAGCACGCCGCCGAGGAGCGCCGCGACGGTCTTGTGGATGCGGTCGCTGGCGATCAGGACGTACGTGCCGACGAAGAGGCCGGCGGCGACCCAGACCTCCATCGCTCAGCGAGCGTCTGGGGCCGGGAGGGCGTCGAGGTGGCGCAGGGCGAGCTCGAGGACGTCGAGGTAGCCGACGACCCGGCGTTCGGCATCGATGATCGGCAGCCCGGAGTAGTGGTGGGCCTTCAGCTGGTGGAAGGCGTCGGCCACGGTGGCCTCGCCGTGCACAGCCACGGGCTCGCTCATCAGGTCACGGCAGACCTTCGCGCCGATCTCCCGACCGAATCGCACCGCCGAGGCGAGATCGATGATCTCGGCCATCAGATCCTCGGGGCTGGCTCGGGCGACGAGCTCCTCGACGATGCGCTGGACCGGGATGACCCCGATGAGGCGGGCATCGTCGTCCACCACGGCCAGGACCCGCGTCGCGGGCTGCTCGATGGCCCGACGCGCCGCGGCGATGAGGTCGAGGTCGGCGTGGACGACGATCGGCTCGATGTCCAGCAGGCTCTGGACGTCCCGGACGGGTGTACGCCGGCCGATGCGGTTCTGCCCGCTCATGTGCGGCGCGTCACCACTTCGGTCGCGCCTGGCGCAGGTTGATGCTCTGGAGGATGCCCAGGCCGACGGCGATGCTGATGAGCGAGGCGCCGCCGTGCGTGATGAACGGGAGCGGGATGCCGGTGATGGGCATGATGCCGATGACCATACCGACATTGACCAGCAACTGGAAGAGGATCATCGACGCCAGGCCGCCCGCGAAGGCCAGGGCGAAGGGGTCCTCGGCCCGCCAGCCCACGAGCAGGACGCGCCACAGGAGGGCCACGAAGAGCGCAAAGACGAGCAGTCCGCCGACGAAACCGAGCTCCTCCGACAGGATCGCGAAGACGAAGTCCGTTGACTGGACCGGGAGGAAGTCGAGCTGGTTCTGTGTCCCGTTCGTGATGCCCCTGCCGAAGAGGCCGCCGCTGCCCACGGCGATCTGCGACTGGATGAGGTGGTAGCCGGAGCCAAGGGGGTCGGCGTTCGGGTCGAGGAACGACAAGAGGCGCCCCTTCTGGTAGTCGAGCAGCACGTACGACCAGATGAACGGCATGGAGGCGGTCGCGGCGCCACCGAGGACGAGCAGCCAGCGCAGGCTGGCCCCGGCCATGAAGAGCGTGCCAATGAGGATCGCGCCGAAGACGATCGAGGTACCGAGGTCGGGCTGCATCAGCACGAGGACGAGCGCGGGTGCCATGAGCACGCCGGCGCCGACGATCGTGGCCAGGCCGCGCAGCCGGGCGCCCTGGCGGCTGGCGATCCAGTTGGCGAGGACGACGATCATGAGGATCTTGGCCAGCTCCGAGAACTGGAACTGGAGGCCGAAGATGGTCACCCAGCGGGCCACGCCGCCCACGCCGTCGCCGACGAGGAGCGAGCTGACGAGGAGCGCGATGTTCACGAGGTAGAGCGGCCACGCGAACGTCTTCAGCCAGCGGTAGTCGAAGGCCGCCGTGAGCGCGAAGGCGACGATGGCGATGGCCAGCCAGATGAGACCGCGGGCGAACGTCGATCCTGCGGCGAGCGGCGTGTCGCCGGAGTTCGTGTAGGCCATCAGCAGCCCGATCACCGCGAGCAGCAGCGCATATATCACGAGCTGGACGTCGAAGGCGTTCAAGACGGCGGTCGCAGAACGCGCCGCCCAGGCCTGGACGCGGGTCGGCTCGAGGCGCAGCGTGCCCATCAGCGATCGCCCGCGCGCATCAGTTGCCCTGGTAGAAGTTGGCGCGCTCGAGAAGGTCGAAGTTCCGCACGTCCACCTTCAGGTTGTAGTGGAGCTGCAGGAAGTACTTGACGATCTCGATGGCGGCGTTGCCCTTCGTCCGCGAGTCGAAGGCGAAGGCCACGATGGCCAGCTCGGAATCGGTCCGGGCGGCGGCCTTGTAGCCGTTCGGATCGTCGGCCTTGAGGTAGGGATCCTTGGGCACGAAGGCGACGAACCAGGAGTGGTAGGGCAGGCGCCCCTGGCGGTCGCGCCTGCCGAACTCGGCCGTTCCGGACTTGCCGGAGACGACGATCGGCAGCTCGACGAGGTTGCGCGTGTGGCGGATGGTCACGACGCGCCGCGACGCGATGCGCATGTCGCGCAGCACGCTGGGGTCGACCGGCAACTCGCGGATGAGCTTCGGTTCGAACTCCCTCACCACGGTCCCGTCGGGTGCGATCACGCGACGAACGACCTGGGGCTGGAGCAGGCGACCGCCGTTGGCCAGCGCCGCGTAGGCGTTCAGGACCTGCAGCGGCGTCGCCGTGTCGTATCCCTGGCCGATGCCGGCCTGGTACGTCTCGCCCGGGAAGATGGGCTGCCCGAAGACCTCCTGCTTCCACTCGTTCGAGGGCACGGTCCCCTTCGCCTCGGCGGGCAGATCGATCCCCGTGCGGGCACCGAAGCCGAACTGCTTGCCCCAGTAGGCCAGGCGATCGATGCCCAATCGCGCTGCGACCTGGAAGAAGAAAGTGTCGCTCGAATGGGCGAAGCCGTCGTAGATGGTGAGCGGCCCGAAGCCGCGGCGGTTCCATTCCCAGTAGCGGTAGGTGCGCCCCAGCGTGAGGTATGGCCTGGTCTGGATCACCGTCGAGGTCGTGATCTGGCCGTCGGCGAGCGCGCCGGACGCGGTCACGAGCTTGTACGTGGAGCCCGGCGGGTACTGCTCGCTGACGCCATGATTCAACAGGGGCTGGTCGGCGTTCTTCGCCAGCTGGGCGTAGTCCGCCACGCTGATCCCCCGCGCGAACAGGTTGTCGTCGTACGTGGGCAGCGAGACCATGGCCAGGATCTCGCCCGTCTGCGGGTTCATCACGATGACGACGCCGCGCTTCAGGCCTGCCAGGCCCATCGCCCAGCGCAGCGCCTGCTCGGCCTCGCGCTGGGTGTCCACGTCGAGGCTGAGTTCGAGCGAATCGCCGGCGCGCGGCAGACGCACCTGCGCGAGGACGCGGATCTTGCGTCCGGATGCGTCGCGCTCGATCTGCTCGAGGCCGTAGCCGCCGCGCAGCTCCGTCTCGTAGACGTTCTCCACTCCGGCCTTGCCGATCATGTCGTCGGGCAGGTAGCCGACCTCGCGCAGCCGCTTCAGGTCCTCGGCGGTGACAGCGCCGCTGTAGCCGACGACCTGTGACACGAGCGAGCCGTAGACGTACTCGCGCCGCGCTTCTGCGTCGACTTGGACGCCCGGGAGGGCCAGGTGCTCCTCGGCGATGATCCGGGCCACGTCCTCCGAAACGTCGCCAGCCACGCGGACGAGATCGAAGCGCGAACCGGGGTTGCGGTCGATGGCCTCATTGATCGCCGCCGGCGTCATGCCGACGAGCCTCGACAGCCGGCCCACGACCTCGTCGCGCTTCGAGAACGGCAGGTCCGCCGGCCGAACCTTCACCGTGAACGACGGCACGTTCCGCACGAGCGCAAGCCCATTGCGGTCGTAGATGAGGCCGCGGCTCGAGGGAAGCGCTTGGAGCAGGACCCGGTTGTCATTCGCGAGGGTCGCGTAGTAGCCGCCGTTCGCCACCTGTAGCTGGAAGAGCCGGAGGGAGAGGGCCGAGACGACGACGAGCACGGCGAGGCCGAAGACGACGAAACGGGGAAGAAGCCCGCCCCGCGGCGAGCGCCGATCGAGGTCGATGGCCGTCACGAGGTCACCACTCCATACGGTCGTGCGCACCGAAGCGCAGCCACGATAGGCGCATGGCGGCCGCCACGGGGACCGCGAGCAGCGTGCTCAGGGCGACGACGGGCGCGATGGCCGCCAGCGACGGCGTCGCAGCCGTACCGGCCGTCAAGCCGAGGATGGCGATGTTCAGCACCTGGTAGGCCCAGCCGAGCACGAAGACGGATGCCACGGTCACGGAAACGCGGCGCTGCGGCAGAAAGCGCATGGCGGCGACCGTCGCACCCACCACGAGCAGGAGCGTCAGGGACGTGGCACCGAGCTGTCGCCCGGGTGTCAGCAGGTCGAGCATCAGGCCTCCCACGAAGGCCCAGGTCAGGCCGTTTTCGGACCCGATCATCATCGTCGCGGCGACGGCGAGGATGAACAAGAGGTCGGGCTTCGCGCCCGCGATCGTCAACTCCGGTAGAACGCTGGTCTCGAGGAGCGCTGCCACGACGGCGCCGACCGCGGCAAGGAGGATGCTCATCGAGTCGTCGCCTCGTGGATTGACCCGCAGCCGCTCGACGGACGGGGTCGAGGCGGAGCCGGGTGAGCAACGCTGCCGGGCCGGAGTATAGCGCGCCGCGTCGCTGGGCCGGCTCACGGCTGTTCCACGTGGAACTCGGCCTCGTAAGCGGCCGGTGATGCACCGCCAAGCAGGCGTAGACCTGCCTCGGCTACGTTCTGGCTTACCCTCCCCCGAGCGCCCCAAGGCGGCTCGAATGGGCCGTTTCGGCTAGAATCGACGGCAGTGAACACGCACCGACCGCGCAGCCTGTGAGCGAGA
>JBGPMJ010000179.1:0-5610 GCA_041486935.1 Candidatus Limnocylindria bacterium
GCGTGTGCAGGCCGGCGATGATCTCGGCCAGGACGGTGGCCGGGTTGCGGACCGTGCCGCCGTAGCCCCCCGAGTGGAGGTCCTGGCGCGGTCCCGTGATGTCCAGCTGGGCGTACATCATGCCCCGCAGTCCGGTCGTGATCGACGGCCGGTTGCCCTCGAAGAAGCCCGTGTCGCTGATGACCGCAAGGTCGGCGCTCAGACGCTCCCGGTTCGCGGCCAGCCAGTGGTCGAGATTCTCCGATCCCGACTCCTCCTCGCCCTCGAGGACGAAACGGAGGTTGATGGGCAGCCGCCCGCGCACGGTCAACCAGGCCGCAGCGGCGGAGATGAGCATGTGCACGTGGCTCTTGTCGTCCGCCGCGCCACGGGCGAAGACCCGGCCGTCCTCGATGCGCGGATCGAAGGGCGGCTTCACCCACTCCTCGAGGGGATCGTCCGGCTGAACGTCGTAGTGCGCGTAGACGAGGACGGTGGGCGCCCCGTCCGCGTGGAGCCAGTCCGCGTAGACGACCGGATGGCCTCCCGTCTCGGCCACCTCGACGTGCTCCAGCCCCGCGCGCTTCAGCCGGCCGGCGATCCACGCCGCCGCCTCCCGGCAGTGGCCGGCATGCTCGGGCAGGGCCGAGACGCTGGGGATGCGCAACAGCTCGACGAAGTCGGCCAGCCGCGCCGCGGCCGTGGCCTGGAGGTGGGCGTCGAGATCGGCCAGGGGGTCGGACACGGTAAGGACTCCTGCACAGCATCGAAGCGGGCCCCCGAGGGCCCGCTTCGCATGACGATCGGTGGTCGGCGCCGGTCCCCTATGCCGGCTGGGGCGAGGGCTTCGGCACGGTGCCGCCGGCGCCCTCCTCGCTGGGGGCCTTCTGCCTCGTCGCCGCGACCTCGAGCGGCTTCGGCGTCGGGCTGCCGCCCGGCTCCTGGCGCGGGTTGGGCAGGTCGGCGAAGAGCTTCTCGAACTCCTCGGCCTCGATGGTCTCCTCGGCGATGAGCCGGTCGGCGAGGGCCACCAGCCGATCCTTGTTGGCCACCAGGACCTCCATCGCCCGGGCATAGCCGCGGTCGATGATGGTGCGGACCTCCTCGTCGATCTGGCGGGCCACGTCGTCCGAGTAGTTGCGCTGCTCGCCGATCTCGCGGCCCAGGAAGACCAGCTCGTCGCGCTTCCCGAAGGCCAGCGGCCCGAGCTTCTCGCTCATGCCGAACTCGGTGACCATGCGCCGCGAGAGCGTGGTCGCCTTCTCGATGTCGTTCGAGGCGCCCGTGGTGGTGTCGCCGAAGATGAGCTTCTCGGCCGCGTTGCCCGCCAGCATGCCCGCGATCTTGTCCTCGAACTCGGACTTGCTCTGGAGGTAGCGGTCCTCGGTGGGCATGCCCATGGTGTAGCCGAGGGCCAGGCCGCGGCTGATGATGCTGACCTTGGCCACCGGGTCGCACTTGGGCAGGATGCGCTGCACGACGGCGTGACCGCCCTCGTGGTAGGCGATGATCTGCTTCTCGGCGTCGCTGATGATGCGGCTCTTGCGCTCGGGGCCGGCCACGACACGCTCCAGGGCCTCGCTGAAGTCGCCCGTGCTGATGACCTTCTTGTTGCGGCGCGCGGCGAGGATGGCCGCCTCGTTGACGAGGTTGGCCAGGTCCGCGCCGGAGAAGCCGGACGAGGTCTTGGCGATGAGCTGCAGATCCACCGTCTTGTCGAGCGGCTTGCCCTTGACGTGGACGTTGAGGATCTCCAGGCGGCCGCGCATGTCCGGCCGGTCGAGGATGACCTGGCGGTCGAAGCGGCCGGGGCGCAGCAGCGCCGGGTCGAGCACGTCGGGTCGGTTCGTGGCGGCCACGACGATGACGTTGGTGTTCGTGTCGAAGCCGTCCATCTCGACCAGGATCTGGTTCAGCGTCTGCTCGCGCTCGTCGTGCGAGCCGCCCAGGCCGGCCCCGCGCTGGCGACCGACCGCGTCGATCTCGTCCACGAAGACGATGCAGGGGCTGTTGCGCTTGGCCTGGTCGAAGAGGTCGCGCACGCGGCTGGCGCCGACGCCGACGAACATCTCCACGAACTCCGAGCCGGAGATGCTGAAGAAGGGCACGCCCGCCTCGCCGGCCACGGCCCGCGCGAGCAGCGTCTTGCCCGTGCCGGGCGGCCCGATGAGGAGCACGCCGCGTGGGATGCGCGCCCCGAGCGAATTGAACTTCTCGGGGTACTTGAGGAACTCCACGACCTCCTGGAGCTCCGCCTTGGCCTCGTCCACGCCGGCCACGTCGGAGAAGGTCACGACCGTCTTGTTGGCCAGGAACATGCGCGCCCGGCTCTTGCCGAAGCTCATGGCCTGGTTGTTCGTGCCCTGCGCCTGGCGGAGCATGAAGAAGAGGATGCCGCCGATGATCAGGACGGGCATGACCGCGGACAGGAGCAGGGTCACCAGCTGACCGGAGCCGTCCGGCTCCATGGCCGTGATGGTCATGGCCGGGTCGCACGTCGATCCAGCCTGGGCGCACACGGCGGCGATGTCCGCCCGCAGCCCCTCACCCAGCTGCCCGGGCACCTGACTCTCGACGATCTTGGGCTTGCTGGTCGCCGAGTCGAGCTCCTTCAGCGTGACCACGAGCTTGTTGCCCTGCTGGACGACCTGGCCCACCTTGCCCGTGGCGACGCGCGAGAGGAAGGCGTCCGAGCCACCGCTGTAGGGGATCGGGACCGATTTTGGGGTGTCGAAGATGAACATGTACAGGATGGCGGCGATGCCCACCACGAGGACGAGCGTGAAGATGCCGCTCCTGAGGAACCGAGTGTTCAAGAGATCAAAGCCTCCGGGTCGCGTCGCCGCTGCCAGATGGCTTCACGGCGAGGTACACCCAGTATAGGTCGGCAGTCCCTACGTCGAGGGAAATGGGGAGTTGGTAGCGGAGGGCGGATTCGAACCACCGACCAAGGGCTTATGAGTCCCCTGCTCTACCACTGAGCTACTCCGCCGCCGAATCGCTAGCGCCCGCGGTCGGGCTCGCATCGATTCTATAGCCGAGCTGGACATTCTCGGCAACCTCGCCTCCTGCGTTCAGCTCACGAACGGTCTGCTCCGCTATCCTCAGCCCTTGGCGGCGATCGGCATGGACCACGATGCGACGGTGCTCGCCTGCGCCCCGACCGAGCGCGAGATGGCCAAGGCGTCCACGGCCGTCGAGGTGGCCCGGGAGACGCTGACGCGCATCGGGGCCCGAACACTTCTCACCCGACTGGAGACAGCCCGGGCGGTCACGGCCGTCGCGGGGCAACCGGCGCCGGTGGCACCGTCGACTCCTCCGGCGCCGGTCCTCGCATCCGGAGATGCCGCCGTCGGCTGAGCCCGCCCCTGGCGGCGTCGGGCGCTCATGCCCGCGGCGCGGCACCCACGACGACGTCGCCTTCCTCCGGGTGTCGCTCCAGGTAGGCCCGCACGTACGGGCAGAGCGGGATGACGCGCAGCCCGCGCCGACGCGCCTCGCCGAGCGCGAATCGGGCGAGCTGACCGGCGATGCCGCGTCCCTCATGGGTCGCTGCCACCTCCGTGTGGACGAGCGCGATCCGGCCGCGCTTGACGATGTACTCGAGCACGCCGACGAGTTCGCCGTCGAGACGGGCCTCGTAGCGCTGGGAGCCGGTGGCGTCGGCGATCAGGACGTCCATCAGGTCGATGGTAGCCGCCTCGGTGGCTCACCCGGCGGGCCGTTGGCGCTCCCCGGCCCGGCCCTCCATGTCAGGACAGCCGGGCCAGTTCACGGCGCTGCGATGCCAGTACGACGGGTCCGGACTCGCGGGGTTCTTGCCAGATGTCAGCCAGGGCGACAACCGTCGCTCGCGCCGGCCCTCGCGACGGGGTTGAGGCCGCGTCGCAAGCGTGAGCCCGACCCTCGCGAGGTACGAGGTCTCGTCATCCGTCGCTCACAGCGACCGATGGCAGGGATTCGCTGACCTGCGTCAGCCACACGCGCATCTGGCAGCAATCGGGCGCTACGGCCGCGGGCGAGCCCGGTACGACGGGCGGCCGCGGGCGAGCCCGGTACGACGGGCGGCCGGTGATCGGGCTGGACGACAGGTCTCTGGTTGACGTGTCGCGGAGGATGGACCCTCCGGACTGTTGGACCGCCGCAAGCAGGAGTGCCCGAAAAAGAACGGATACCTCATCTCGACCACGGATCGACCGGGCATCGCTGCCCGGCTCTTCGAGGCCGCGGCAGCGCGCGACGTCAACGTCTTCCCGGCCTACGGCCTGGCGGACGGGACGATCGGCCTGATCGTGGTGGGTTCTGACGACGAGGCCGGTTTGCAGGCTGCCATCGCCGACGCCGGCCTCTCCGCGCCCGCGATCAGCGGACGACGAACCCGTCCGCCCGCCGCTGGACCTCGGTGACTTCGTCGAGCCCGGAGAAGACCACGAAAGCGACGTCGGTTTCCAGCGACTCGCCTGGCTGGAGGATCCGCGCCCGACCCGCCGCTTCGGCCTCCTCGAGCTGCATCGGGTGGCTCGTCCACGGCTCGAGCGCCACGTGGTGGTGTCCGCGCCAGCCGCCGTACACCTGCCACAGCCAGGCGTGCGGGAAGACGTCGGGGTCGAAGACGATCGCGACCCCCCGTCCGGTCGACGTGTCGGTCAGGGCGAGCCAACCCTCCGGCAGGTCCACCGCCCAGTGGCCGCCGAACACCGCGTCCTCACGACCGCGGATGCGACGTATGTCGCGTGCGCCCGATGGGAGCGAGGCGTCCGGAAGCTCCGGCCACCGGTAGCGGTTCCCCGCCAGGCCCATGCTCAAGTCCGAGGAGACCCCGACGAGCATCTCCCGCCCGGGATGATCGATCCGATGGGCCGGCGTGACCGCGAACGCGGGATGGATCCCCCACGTGAACGGGAGCGGTCGAACGTCGAGGTTGTCGATCCGGTAGTGCGCACGAAGGATCGGCTCGTCGGCCCGTAGCCAGAGCCTGCGCTCGAAGCGCGCGGCGGCGATCGTGGAAAAGCCCGCGGCAGTGATCGATGCCTCTTCGCTCGTCGACGTCGCCGTCGCCGCCCACGGGATGCACCACAGCTCGCCCATGTACGGAAGGAGCTCGTCGTGGAGCGTGCCTCGGTCGCCGCTGGGGAAGATCTCGTCCCAGCCACCCGACCACCAGTCGTCGAAATGTGCGCCGTACGGGGCGGGTCGCGGCGCCGTCCGCGGGTTGTGCCACAGGAGGTCACGCCCGGCGACCCGGTCGACCAGCTCGGCCACGTGTCCGCCCAACGCCGGCAGGACCGTGACCCGGAGCGCCTCGTTCTCGAGGACCAGGGCTTCCAGCAAGCCCGCCCGAGACTCGCGGACGACCGGATGCGTCACGCCAGGAGCACCTCCACGCCCATCGCGCGGATCTCGGCCACGAGCTCTGGGTCCGCACCGAGGTCCGTGATGAGGACGTGGACGTCGGAGAGCGGGATGATCGGCGTGAAGCCCTGTCGGCCGAGCTTCGACGAGTCGGCGACGGCGATGACCCGGCGGGCCCGGCTCGCCGCGACGGCACCGACTTCGGCGACGAGGACGTGGGGTGTCGTCAGTCCATTCTCGACCGTCAGGCCGTCACAGCCGAGGAAGATCACGTCCGCC
>JBGPMJ010000180.1:0-5589 GCA_041486935.1 Candidatus Limnocylindria bacterium
CCACGACGTCCTCGCCCTGGGCGTTGGTGAGGTACTCGCCGAAGAGCACCTTCTCGCCGGTGTTCGGGTCGCGGGTGAAGGCCACGCCGGTGCCCGAGTCGTCGCCCATGTTGCCGAAGACCATGGTCACGACGTTGACCGCGGTGCCCAGGTCGTGGGCGATCTTGTTGTACTCGCGGTAGTCGCGCGCCCGCTTGCCGAACCAGGAGGCGAAGACGGCCTTGATGGCCAGGTCGAGCTGCTCGTAGGGGTCCTCGGGGAACTCGCGGCCAGTGTCGGCGCGGACGATCTCGCGGAACGCGGCCGCGGCATCACGCAGGTCGCCCGCGTCGAGGTCGGTGTCCAGGGCGGCGCCCCGGGCGTGCTTGATGACATCGAAGGCACGGTCGAAGCGCGCGCCGTCCACGCCCAGCACGATGCGCCCGAACATCTGGACGAAGCGCCGGTAGGCGTCCCAGCCGAAGCGCTCGTTGCCGGTCAGGTCGATGAGGCCGTGCAGCGTCGCCTCGTTGAGGCCGAGGTTGAGGACGGTGTCCATCATGCCCGGCATCGAGAACTTCGCGCCCGAGCGCACGCTCACGAGCAGCGGGTCGGCCGGATCGCCGACGCCCTTGCCGGTCTCGCGCTCGACTTCCCGCACGGCCTCCAGAACGTCCTCCCAGAGCCCGTCGGGAAGCCGCTCGCCGGCGTCGAAATAGTCGTTGCAGGCCTCGGTGGTGATGGTGAAGCCGGGCGGCACCGGCAGGCCGGCGCTGGTCATCTCGGCCAGGCCGGCGCCCTTACCGCCGAGCAGGTCGCGCATCGTCGCGTCGCCCTCGGCCTGGCCCGCGCCCCAGGCGTAGATGTAGCGCTTCGCGGCCTGGTGGGCGCGGCTGTCCGGGCTGGCGGTCTCGGTCATCGGGGGCGGGCTCCTCGGAACGTGTCGGGCCGGTCGCGCCGGCGGGTAGTTTCGGACGTCCGGCCGGATTGTACCGGGGTAGCCGCGGCAGGGCCCCCTCCCATCATCCGGGGATCCGTCCCGATCCCGGCTGACCGATACCATGGACGGGCGTCCGCTGCCGGAGGATCCCGCGTCCATGACCCACCACCACGAGGACCCTCGCGTCATCGCGCCCGAGTCCGAGCACTACAACGCGCGGCTCGTGCGGCGCGAGGATCAGACCTCGGACCTGGCCACGTTCTGGGTCCGCTACGAGAACGAGCCGGTGCCCTTCGAGCCGGGGCAGTACATGACCATCGGCGTCTACGCCGACGGGAAGCTCGTCCAGCGGCCCTACTCGGTGGCGTCGGCGCCCGCCGGGGCCGGCGAGGAGGGCTACGAGTTCTACGTCCGCCTCGTGCCGGTGATGCGCTTCACGACGCTGCTATGGCGCCTGCCGGTGGGCCACGAGATGCGCATGATCGGCCCCAAGGGCAGATTCCTCCTCGAGCCGGACGACGACCGCACGCACCTCTTCGTCTCGACCGGCACGGGCATCGCGCCCTTCATCTCGATGATCCGCCAGCTCATGCTGGCCGGGAAGGCGCGGCGGACGGTCGTGCTCCACGGAGCGAGCTACGCGGACGAGCTTGGCTATCGCGGCCTGCTCGAGGGCTGGCAGAAAGACCGCACCTACCCGGTGACGTACGTGCCCACCGTCTCCCGTCCCGCCGACCCGCGCAACCGGGGCTGGACCGGCCTGACCGGGCGCGCCGAGGCGGTCGTGCAGACGGTCTGCCGGGACCTCGGCCTGAAGCCCGAGAAGACGGTCGTCTACATCTGTGGCAACCCGGAGATGATCCTCAACGTCGAGGCCATCCTGATGGACCACGGTTTTCCCGAGTTCCACGTCAAGAAGGAGCTCTACTGGCCGAAGGGGAAGACGGTCCCCGCGCCCGAGAGCGGCGCGCCCGCCCGACCTGCACTCGAGAGTCCTGCGGCGTCGTGACGTTCGGCCCCCATTCGGGGTGCACTTCGACGGTGGAGCTACTCTGCGTCGTGCCGGACCATCGTGACGTCAAATCCACACTGAACTGGTTCGATATGCATCCGATCCTCGAGAAGACCGTCCTCTCCCCCACCGTGGCACGCTTCGTCGTCGCGGCGCCGCGCATCGCGGAGGTCCGCCAGCCGGGCCAGTTCGTGATCGTGCGCCGCGGCCCGGGCGCGGAGCGGATCCCGCTGACCATCGCCGACGCCGATCCGGGAGCCGGCACGATCACCATGGTCATCCAGGCCATCGGCAAGACGACCAGCGACCTGTGCGAGCTGGAAGTCGGCGAGGCCATCACCGACATCGCCGGCCCACTGGGCAAGGCGACGGAGCTGATCGAGGCGGGCCACGCGGTCTGCGTCGGCGGTGGCGTTGGAACGGCCGTCGTGCACCCGATCGCCCAGGGCCTGCACGAACGCGGCGTGCGCGTCACCAGCGTCATCGGCGGGCGATCGCGGGAGTGGGTCATCTTCGAGGACGAGCTGCGCCGCTGGGGCGAGGTCGTCGCCTGCACCGACGACGGCAGCTACGGCCGGGCCGGGTTCGTCACCGAGGCGCTGCGCGACCTGCTCGACGCGGGGGGCATCGACGCGATCTACGCGGTGGGGCCGGTGCCGATGATGAAGGCCGTCTCGGCGCTGACCCTCCCGTACGGTGTGCCGACCACCGTCTCGCTCAACGCGATCATGGTGGACGGCACCGGGATGTGCGGCGGCTGCCGCGTCACGGTGGGCGGGGAAACCCACTACGCCTGCGTGGACGGCCCCGAGTTCGACGGACACAAGGTGGACTTCGGGATGCTCGCCGACCGCCTGTCCACGTACCGGAGCTTCGAGCAGGAGGCCTTCGCCAAGCGCGGCGCCTGCATGCTGAGCGCGCTCGCGGCAGGCGCTCCGGCAGAGGCATCCCGGTGAGCGAGAAGCCGAAGCTCACCCCGCGCGAGCGCATGGCCATCGACCGCTATGCCATGCCCGAACGGGCGCCGGATGTGCGCGCGAAGGACTTCGAGGAGGTCAACCTCGGCTTCACGCACCTGCTGGCCGCGGCGGAGGCGGAACGCTGCCTGCAGTGCAAGAACCCGGTGTGCATCGACGGCTGCCCGGTCCGGGTCAACATCCCGCGCTTCCTCGACCTCGTGACGCAAGGGGATCTCAGGGGCGCCGCTGAATCGCTGCTCGACGACAACGCGCTGCCCTGCGTCACCGGCCGTGTCTGCCCGCAGGAGACGCAGTGCGAGGGCAAGTGCCTGCGCGGCATCAAGGGCAAGCCGGTCGCCATCGGCGCCCTCGAGCGGTATGTGGCCGACTGGGCCATGCACCATGCCGACGAGCTGCCGCACGCGGTGCACGCACCCAGCGGGCGGCGCGTGGCCATCGTGGGCAGCGGCCCGGCGGGACTGACGGCCGCCGGCGAGCTGGTCAAGTCGGGCCACCAGGTGACCATCTTCGAGGCCTTCCACGCACCGGGCGGCGTGCTCATCTACGGCATCCCGGAGTTCCGCCTGCCCAAGGACATCGTCCAGGCGGAGGTGGACCGGTTGAAGGCCGCCGGCGTGGAGATCGAGGTCAACGCGATCATCGGCAAGACCTGGACGCTGCGCGAGCTGCGCGCCCGCTACGACGCCGTCTTCCTGGCGGTCGGCGCGGGCCTGCCGGTGTTCATGGGTGTGCCCGGCGAGAACCTCAAGGGCGTCTACTCCGCCAACGAGTACCTGACCCGGGTGAACCTCATGGGCGCCTTCCGCGAGGGCGCCGACACGCCGGTGCTGCACGGCCACCGGGTCGCCGTGGTGGGCGGCGGGAACGTGGCCATCGACGCGGTGCGCACGGCCCGCCGGCTGGGTGCCGACGAGGCGATCATCGTCTACCGCCGCGGCCACGAGGAGCTGCCTGCGCGGGCGGAGGAGGTCCACCACGCCGAGCAGGAGGGCATCCGCTTCGAGTTCCAGGTCGCACCGGTCGAGGTTCTCGGGGACGAGGGCGGCTGGGTCAGGGGCGTGCGCTGCGTGCGCATGGCGCTGGGCGAGCCCGATGAGTCTGGCCGCGCCCGCCCCGAACCGATCCCCGGCTCCGAGTTCGTCATCGAGTGCGAGATGGTCGTGGTGGCCATCGGCACCCGCAGCAACCCCCTGCTCACCAGGAGCGAGCCGGACCTCGCGCTCAACAAGTGGGGCTACATCGTGATCGACGAGGAGGGCATGACGAGCCTCCCCGGCGTCTTCGCCGGCGGCGACATCGTGCGCGGCGCGGCCACGGTCATCCTGGCCATGGGCGATGGCAAGAGCGCCGCCCACGCCATCGAGCGCTACCTGGCGCGCGTAGCCGAGCTCATGGCGGTGGCGGCAGGGACGACGTCCGGAACGGCCCCCAGCCCAGCATCGCCGCCGGCGCAAGCGTGACGACGGCGACGAGCGGCACGAACCCCACGAACCCGCCCAGCGGCCAGAGCAGCGCCAGTCCGTAGGCGGCCGCGAGCAGCCAGCGGTCCTGCCACGGCCAGCGGCGCTCGGCAGCCCCGGCCGTGAACACCGCCAGCGCGGGCAGCAGCAGCGTCGCGTCGTAGACCCAGGCGTGCGGGCTGATCACGAGGCCCACGGCGGCCGCGAGCGCGACGGCACGCTCCGGGGACCAGACCCGCGCCGCGGGGAGACATGCCAGCACCACGATCCCGCCGGCGACGTAGCCGAGTGCGGTGAGCCAGGGCACCCCGATCACGAGCTCCAGCCTCGTCCCGAGGGCGGGCAGCGAGACGGCCTGCCAGCCGTTGGCCGCGAAGTCGGGGCCGCTGTAGGCGCGAAGGGTGGCGAGCCAGTCCGCCGGCCAGCCCCAGGCGCCGCCGGTCGCGATCACGCCCAGGAGGTAGTGGACGCCGACGAGCCCGACCACGACCGCCAGCCCCCGCCACAGGCCCCGCCAGGCCAGCGCCCCGGCCGGCGGCAGGGCGAGCTGCGGCTTGTAGGCCACGAGGCCCACGAGCGCGCCCGCCAGCAACGACCGACGGCGTGCCAGCGCCCACGCCGCGCCCACGACGAGGAGCAGCGCCAGCCCGGTGTTCTGGCCGCTGATGACCCCGGCCGACGCGGGCGCCCAGGCGAAGACGCCGGCCAGCGCCCACCGCCGCGGGATCCCGAACAGCGGCCCGCCGATCCATGCCGCCAGGGCCAGCGTGCCGGCTTCCAGCAACACGTGCAGCATGGCTGCCATGTCGTAGGGCAGCCAGGAGAAGGGCACGTAGAGCAGCGCGAGCCCGGCCGGGTAGACCCAGGGCGTGATGGGCAGGCCGTGCGCCTGCTGGTACGCGACGACGGCAGAGAGGCTCGTCAGCTCCGGCCTGAAGGCCAGGGACCCTGCGGCGTAGAAGGCGCTGAAGTCGAGCCAGCGGCGCAGCCCGACGCCGAGCAGGGGCAGCCAGGCGGCTGCGATGGCGGCGCCGAGCCAGAGTCGGACCCGGCGGGCCTCCCAGATCCCCCGCCAGCCGGGCACCGGGCGATCAGCCTCGGGCGGCTTCGAGCCGGTCGAGCACGACCCGCTTCACCTGGTCGGCGCTGACGCGGTCCTGCGTCATCGAGTCGCGGTCGCGGATGGTCACCGCCCCGTCCTCGAGCGAGTCCACGTCC
>JBGPMJ010000181.1:0-5560 GCA_041486935.1 Candidatus Limnocylindria bacterium
AAGAGGACGGCGCGCTCGGGGTCGAGCCCCAGGGCCAGCAGGCCCAGCGCCATCTCGTAGGTGTTGAGCCGGATCAGCTCCGCGTCGTGGGTGCTCGTGAGGGCGTGGTAGTCGACGATGCAGTAGATCGCGTCGTGCTGCTCCTGCATCGCGATGTAGTTGCGGAAGGCGCCCAGGTAGTTGCCCACGTGCGGCAGGCCCGAGGGCTGGACACCGCTGAAGACGCGGTTGCGGGGCGTGGTCGCGACGGCTGCGCTCATGGCCGGCGAGTCTAGCAGCGACGGGGCCATACAATCCGCGCGTGACCCTCCGGACTCCCGCCCGCACCCCCCTCCGCGTCGCTCTGCTCGGCCTCGGCACGGTCGGCGGCGCCGTCGCGCGTGGCCTGCTGGAGCGTGGCCCGGACCTCGCCCGTGCCGCCGGCGGCCGGCCGATCCACCTCGTCGCCGTCGGGGTGCGAGACCCGGATCGGCCGCGCGCGGTGACGCTGCCGCGGGCCATCGTGCGCACGGACGACCTGGCCGCCGTCGCCGTGGACCCCGGCGTGGACGTGGTGATCGAGCTGATCGGCGGTCTCGAGCCGGCCGGGGCGCTCATCGCCGCCGCGCTGGCCGGCGGTCGCTCGGTGGTCACCGCCAACAAGGCGCTGCTCGCGCGTCGCGGCGCGGAGCTGGAGGCGGAGGCGCGGCGCACGGGATCGTCGCTGCGCTTCGAGGCGGCTGTCGCGGGCGGCATCCCCGTCCTCGGGCCGCTCTGCGCGGACCTGGCCGCGAACCGCTGGACGAGCGTCTCGGGCATCGTCAACGGCACGACGAACTTCATGCTCACGGCGATGACCGAGGCGGGCTGGGACTACGCCACGGTCCTCGCCGAGGCCCAGTCGCGCGGCTACGCCGAGGCCGATCCAAGTGGCGACGTCGAAGGTCGCGATGCCGCCGACAAGCTGGTCATCCTAGCCCGCCTGGCCTTCGGCGAGTGGCCGGACGTGGCCGCCATCCGCCGCTCGCCGCCCGCGGTGGAGGGCGACGCGGCGCCGGGCATCACCGGCGTGACCGCAGAGGCGATCGCCGCCGCAGTCGACCTCGATCTCGTGGTCAAGCTGGTGGCTCGGGCGCAGCGGGGGGAGGACGGCGCCGTGGCGGCCGCGGTCGTGCCCTCGGCCGTGCCGGCGGAGTCACCGTTCGGGCGGACCGGCGGCGTGACGAACATCGTGGAGCTGGCCGGCGAGCCCATCGGGCGGGTGCGCTTCGGCGGCCCTGGCGCCGGCGGCGAGGCGACCAGCAGCGCGGTCTTGGGCGACCTCGTGGCCATCGCGCGGGGGATCGGCTCCACCTGGGCGGGCCTGCCGCCCGCCGAGCGCGCCTCGACGGTCGCCGACGCCGGCGAACCGCTCTCCGGAAAGCGGCGCTGGTTCTACGTCCTGCCCCGCGGCGGCGGCGCCGTGACCGAGCCACTGACCCTCGAGCAGGCGCGTGACGAGGCGCGCGCCGCGGGCGTGACGGGCGCGCTCTACCCCCTGCTCGAGGAGTAGGCGGCTGCGGACCCGCCGGCCTCACTCGTCGCGGTCTCACCCACTGCGAGCGGCTCGAACTTCGCCTGGAAGAAGCGCAGGTACTTCGGCTCGTAGACCATGCGCAGGCCGGTCGCCGACTCGCGTGCGTCCCAGACGGCCTTGACCGACTCGGCCACGACGTCCATGTGGGCCTGGGTGTAGACGCGGCGCGGGATCGTCAGCCGCGTCAGCTCGAGCTTCGGGCGGTGGTGGTCGCCGGTCTTCGGGTCGCGGCCGGCCGAGGCGATGCCGCGCTCCATCGAGCGCACGCCGGAGTCGAGGTACACCTCCGCGGCGAGTGTCTGGGCCGGGAAGGCGTCCTGGGGCAGGTGCGGGTAGAAGCGCCGCGCGTCGAGGAAGACAGCGTGGCCCCCGACCGGCTGCACGATCGCCACGCCCCAGTCCGTGAGCAGCTCGCCCAGGTAGCGCACCTGGCCGACGCGGGCGCGGATGTAGGCGTCCTCCATCGACTCCTCGATGCCCACCGCGAGCGCCTCCATGTCCCGGCCGGCCAGGCCGCCGTAGGTGTGGAGTCCCTCGTACACGACGACGAGGTTGCGCAGCTCCTCGAACAGCTCCTCGTCATTGACCGCGAGCCAGCCGCCGATGTTGACCAGGCCGTCCTTCTTGGCGCTCATCCAGGCACCGTCGGCGTGGGAGCAGAACTCGTGGACGATCGAGGCCACCGAGCGACCGGCGAAGCCGGGCTCGCGCTCCTCGATGAAGAAGGCATTCTCGACGACGCGTGTCGCGTCGAGGAAGAGCCGGATGCCGTGCCGCTGGCACAGCTCGCTGACCGCGCGGGCGTTGGCCATGCTCACCGGCTGCCCGCCGGCCATGTTCACGGTCGCTGCCAGGCTGACGTAGGCGATCTGCTCCGGCCCCACACGGGCGATGAGCGCCGCGAGCTTGGCCAGGTCGATGTCGCCCTTGAACGCGTGCAGGCTCGTCGGGTCGTGGGCCTCGTCGACGATCACGTCCACGAACGTGCCGCCGGCCAGCTCCTGGTGGAGGCGGGTGGTGGTGAAGTACATGTTGCCCGGCACCCACTGGCCGGGCTTGATGGCCGTCCGGCTGATGAGGTGCTCGGCGCCCCGGCCCTGGTGGGTCGGCACCACGAAGCGATATCCGAAGCGCCGCCGGATGGCCTCCTCGAGGTGGTAGAAGTTGCGGCTCCCGGCGTACGACTCGTCGCCGAGCATGATGGCCGCCCACTGGCGGTCGCTCATGGCGCTCGTGCCGGAGTCCGTCAGCAGATCGATGTAGACGTCGTCGGAGCGCAGGAGGAACGTGTTGTAGCCGGCCTCGCGGATGGCGCGTTCCCGGCCGGCCCGGTCGAGCTGGCGGATGGGTTCGACCATCTTGATCTTCCAGGGCTCGGCCCAGCTGCGGCGTCCGAACTGCTGGCCCATCGTGTGCGGTACGAAGGTGTCGTCGGGCATCGGAGGATCTCCAAGTTGGGACGGCGGGGACCGTGGTCGCCGAGCGTGGATCCCGCCACGCCCGGCAGGTAGGGCCGACCGGCCCGTTTCGGGCGACCCCGGTCGGTGGGCCGTCGGCAGCGCTGGTACGATCGGCGCCATGGACTCCCCTCGAGAGCATGAGGCCGCCGGCCCATGCGCGTGAGCGACGTGCTGCGGCACCTCCGCCAACAGCACGCCACGGCCGAGGCGCGTCCTCGCCTCCTCCACCGCTACGCCGCCTTCCTGCCCCTCACGGACTCGACGCCGCCGCTCTCGCTGGGCGAGGGCTACACGCCGCTCGTCCACGCGACGCGGCTGGGCCGCGAGATCGGATGCCCGGAGCTTCACCTCAAGCTCGAGGGCATGAACCCCACCGGCTCCTTCAAGGACCGGGGCATGGCCTTGGCGGTGGCGAAGGCGCTCGAATCCGGCGCGCGGGCGATCATCTGCGCCTCCACCGGCAACACCTCCGCCTCCGCCGCGGCGTACGGCGCCAGCGCGGGGCTGGAGGTCATCGTCGTGCTGCCGGCCGGCCGGATCGCGGCCGGCAAGCTCGTCCAGGCGCAGATGGCCGGGGCGAAGATCGTGGCCGTGGAGGGCAACTTCGACGACGCGCTGCGCATCGTGCGCGAGCTGGCCGAGTGGGGCGGCGCCCATGGCCACCCCGTGACGCTCGTCAACTCGGTCAACCCGCATCGCATCCACGGCCAGAAGACGGCCGCCTTCGAGGTCTGCGACGACCTGGGCGGCGCCCCCGACTACCTGGCCATCCCTGTCGGCAACGCCGGCAACATCACCGCCTACTGGATGGGATTCACCGAGTACCGCGACGCCGGACTGGTCGAGACGCGGCCCGTGATGCTCGGATTCCAGGCGGCCGGAGCGGCGCCCATCGTGCTCGGCCACCGGGTCGACCAGCCGGAGACGGTGGCCACGGCCATCCGCATCGGCGACCCGGCCTCGTGGCGGGCGGCGGAGCGCGCGCGTGACGAGTCGGGCGGGCAGATCGACGCCGTCACCGACGATGAGATCCTGGCCGCCTACCGCGACCTGGCTCACCTGGAGGGCGTCTTCTGCGAGCCGGCCTCGGCGGCCGCGGTGGCGGGGGTGCGCAAGCTGGTGGCGGAGGCCGCGATCGACCCCTCCGCTACCATCGTGTGTGTCCTGACCGGACACGGGCTGAAGGACCCGGACACGGCGGCCGCCCAGGCGGCCCAGATGCTCGGGGCTCCGGCGACGACGGCGGGGGTCATGGAGGTGCTCGGGTGGTAGAAGAGACGCAGGCCGACGAGGCGACCACCGACAGCGCGCCGGCCGAGGCCGTCACGGCGCCCGACGTGGCTCCTGCGCCGGCTGGGCTCCGATACCGGCGCGTCGTGGTGGACGTGCCCGCGTCTGCGGCCAACCTCGGCGCCGGCTACGACGCCCTTGCTCTCGCCCTCGATCTCCGCAACCGGTTCGAGGTCGAGCTGATGGACGTGCCCGGCCTGGAGCTGTCGGTCGAGGGGGAGGGGGCCGGAGTCCTCCCGGCCAGCCGCGACAACCGCTTCATCATCTCCCTCGAGACCGGGCTGCGCTGGGCGCTGGGGCAGGTGCCCGCGACCCTAGGCTTCCGCGTGAAGATGACCAACCAGATCCCGCTCGTGCGCGGGCTCGGCTCGTCCGCCGCGGCGACCGTGGCCGGCCTCGTGGCCGCGGATGCATTGACCGGCGGCGGTCTCGACCAGCGTCGACTGCTCACGCTCTCGATCGAGATCGAGGGCCACCCCGATAACGCGGCCGCCGCGCTGCTCGGGGGCTTCGTCGTCGTCGCCCTCGTGGACGGGCGGCCGGAGGCGATCCGCTTCGACGTGCCGCGCGACCTGCGGGCGGTGCTCTTCGTGCCCGAGGAGCCGCTCTCGACGAGCGCCATGCGCGCGGTGCTGCCGCGCGAGGTACCGCACCGCGACGCCGTCTTCAACATCGGGCGCGTCGCCCTCGGCGTGGCCGGCCTCGCCTCCGGACGGACCGACACGTTGCGCGCCCTGACCGAGGATCGGCTCCACGAGCCATACCGGGCGGAGGTCTTTCCGGCCCTGCCGCGCCTGACCGCAGCGGCGCGCGAGGCCGGCGCGCTGGGGGCCTGCCTGGCCGGTTCGGGCTCGACCGTCATCGCCTTCGGCGACTCACTGCGCATGCTGACCGCGATCGAGTCCGCCTTCATGGCCGCCGCCGCCGAACTCGATCTCCCCGGCAGCGTGCAGATCGTCTCGCCGCGCAACGCCGGCGCCGTGGTCATCGAGGCGAAGTAGCGGCTCCAAGAGCTGCCGGCCGGTACGTCAGAACGGCTTGAGCACCATGAGCGCGACGATGGCGACGACGATTGCCGTCGTAAGCAGCCCCAGGGCGGAGCTGCGCGAGGCGGCGGCGGCGTAGGCGTCGGAGCCGGGGTCCTTCTCAGCCTCGGCGAGCTGGCGGCGGATGGCCGGCGCGAAGGCCAGGAGTCCCAGCAGCGCCGTCAGCACATAGAGCGCGATGGCGGCGACGATCCAGCCCGTGGTGAACG
>JBGPMJ010000182.1:0-5543 GCA_041486935.1 Candidatus Limnocylindria bacterium
CCCGGCGACAACGTCGAGATGACCGTCGAGCTGATCACCCCGATCGCCCTCGAGCCCGGCCAGCGCTTCGCCATCCGCGAGGGCGGCCACACCGTCGGCGCGGGCGCCGTCACGAGCATCCAGGAGTAGCCGGTGGCGAAGGTCGAGAACCGGCCGATCATCCAGCTCGCCTGCACCGAGTGCAAGGAGCGGACCTACACGACCGAGAAGAGCAAGAGGAACGATCCCTCGCGGATCGAGCTGAAGAAGTACTGTCCACGGTGCCGGCGTCACACGTCTCACCGTGAGGCGAAGTAGCCGAGGCGACCCACAGGCGCGTAGCTCAATTGGCAGAGCTCTGGTCTCCAAAACCAGTGGTTGTCGGTTCGAGTCCGGCCGCGCCTGCCAATCCCCGACGACCGCAACGAGGAAGATGAGTCCACCGTGACCCGCATCCGCCGCTATATCGCGGAGTCCTGGTCCGAGCTACAGAAGGTGACCTGGCCGACGCGTGAGCAGACACGCAACCTGACCGTGCTCGTCTTCGTCATCAGCGCGGTCATCGGCGTCTTCATCGCCGCCTGGGACTACGTCTTCTTCGAGGTCGTGCGCTTCCTCACCGGTACCGCCTGATGGACATGTCAGAGACGAGCCAGGCGTCGGCCCAGAAGCACTGGTACGTCATCCACACCTACTCGGGCTACGAGAAGAAGGTCAAGACCAACCTCGAGCACCGTATCGAGTCCATGGGCATGGACGACAAGATCTTCCAGGTGCTGGTGCCCGAGGAGGATGAGATCGAGATCCGCGGCGGCCAGCGCGTGACCGTCCAGAAGAAGGTCTACCCGGGCTACGTGCTCGTGGAGATGATCCTCGACCCCGACTCCTGGTTCGTCGTGCGCAACACGCCCGGCGTGACCAGCTTCGTGGGCGGCGCCAATATCCCCGGCGTGCGCAACGAGCCCATCCCCCTCGACGAGACCGAGGTCAAGCAGATCCTGCGCCAGATGGGCGTGGAGACCCCGAAATACCGCGTCGCTTTCACCAAGGGACAGTCGGTGCGTGTCACCGACGGCCCCTTCGCCGAGTTCATCGGGACCGTCGACGAGGTCAACCCCGAGCGGAACAAGGTCAAGGTGCTCGTCAGCATCTTCGGCCGTGAGACGCCCGTCGAGCTCGACTTCCTGCAGGTCGAGAAACTCTAACCCCCGGAGAGGACACCCCATCCCGTGGCCAAGAAGATCCGCATCGTCCTGACCCTGCAGCTGCCGGCCGGCAAGGCCACGCCCGCCCCGCCCGTGGGCACGGCGCTCGGGCCGCACGGCATCAATATCGTCGAGTTCTGCAAGACCTACAACGAGAAGACCGCGGCCCAGTCGGGCCAGGTCATCCCCGCGCAGATCACCGTCTTCGAGGACCGCAGCTTCACCTTCGTGCTCAAGACGCCTCCCGCGGCGGACCTGCTGCGCAAGGCCGCCGGCGTCGAGAAGGGCTCGGACACGGCCGGCCGCACGACGGTCGGGCGCGTCACGCGCGACCAGGTCCGGGAGATCGCCCAGACCAAGATGGTCGACCTCAACGCGGTCGACCTCGATGCCGCGGCCCGCATCATCGAGGGTACCGCGCGCTCGATGGGCATCGAGGTCGTCAGCTAGTCAGCGCAGCAGGCGCGCGCCACCCGGGGCGTGCGTCATGAACGCCGGATCGCACCGGCGCCCGGGACGTCCACCCCGCGTCGAAGAGGGGAGGCCGGCGACCCGCCGGCCGCCAGGGAGGTTCACCCACCATGGGCAACCACGGCAAGAAGTACACCGAAGCCGCCAAGCTGGTCGAGCGCGATCGCGCCTACGGGCCGGACGAGGCCGCCGCGCTGCTACGCCAGACCAGCGTGGTCGCCTTCGACGCCTCTGTCGAGGCGCACATCCGCCTCGGCGTCGACCCGCGCCACGCCGACCAGATGGTGCGCGGCACCGTCGTCCTGCCCCACGGCACCGGCAAACGCGTCCGCGCCATCGTCTTCGCGCAGGGCGAGAAGGCGCAGGAAGCGCTGCGCGCCGGGGCCGACGAGGTCGGCGGCGAGGACCTCGTGAAGAAGATCGAAGCGGGCTGGCTCGAGTTCGACGTCGCGCTCGCCACGCCCGACACGATGGGCATGGTCGGGCGGCTGGGCAAGATCCTCGGTCGCCGCGGCCTGATGCCGAACCCCAAGTCGGGCACGATCACGTTCGACATCGAGCGCGCCATCCGCGAGGTCAAGGCCGGTCGCGTCGAGTTCAAGGTCGACAAGGGTGGCATCATCCACGTTCCCTTCGGCAAGGCCAGCTTCGAAGAGCAGCAGCTCGTGGAGAACCTGGCCACGCTCGTCGACGCGATCAATCGCGCGCGCCCGAGCGCCACGAAGGGGCAGTATTTCAAGAGCCTGACGGTGGCCGCCACGATGGGCCCGGGCATCCGCGTGGATGTCCCGGCGCTCCTCGCCAGGGCCGCCTGAACGCCGGCCCGGAGAGCTCCGGGCCGCGGCGGCGCGGAGACGCGACCGCCGATCATCAAGAAACGTTCCGCCAAAGACAGCGTGCGTCCCCGACGGGGACTCGATGCACCGGTCGGGCCCGACCCCACGGTCGGGTGACGCCGGCGGGCACGCCGAGGCAGGATCGGACGACGCGGGCCCCCGCCCGTGGCGCTGCAGCCGCAGCCGTCCGGCGTCCCTGCGCGGAACTACGCAGCAGGGGCGCCCGGTCCGCCAGGCGCCGCCAGGGAAGGAGGTCATATGCCTACCGAGGCCAAGCGCGCGACCGTCGCCGAGCTGACCACGATCCTCGAGGCCAGCACGTCGTCGATCGTCGCGGACTACCGCGGCCTCAAGGTGTCCGAGATCAGCGCCGTCCGCCGCTCGCTGCGCGAGAAGGGCATCGGCTATCACGTCGTGAAGAACCGATTGGCAAAGATCGCCGCCGAGCAGGCCGGGATGGCCGAGCTGTCACCGCTCCTCCAGGGCCCGACGGCCCTGGCGCTCGGCACGGACGACGAGGCCCAGCTGGCCCGGGTCTTCCTGGACGCCATCCGGCCCTATAAGAGCGTCGTCGTCCGGGGCGCAGTCATCCGCGGCCGGCGCATCGACGCCGACGGAGTGACCAGGCTCGCCGAGCTGCCCAGCCGCGAGGTTCTCCTCGCGCAGCTGGCCGGCGCCATCGCCGCCCCGCTGAGCACGATGGCCGGGCTCCTCTCGGCTCCGCTGCGCAACCTCGGCAACGGGCTCTCCCAGCTCGCCGAGCAGCGGGCGCAGGCCTAGCCGGCAGCCCACCACCCCGACACCTTCGCCCGGGCGCCTCCGCGGCGCCCCCATCCGATCACGATCACAGGAGGTCCGTCACATGGCCACGCTCACGCAGGAGCAGATCCTCGAGGCGATCGACGGCATGACCGTCCTCGAGCTCTCGGAGTTCATCAAGAAGTTCGAGGAGCGCTACGGCGTCACCGCCGCCGCGCCCGCCGCGGCCGCCGCGGCCGCCCCGGTCGCCGCCCCGGTGGCGGTGGTCGAGGAGCAGACCGAGTTCACCGCCCTCCTCGCCGAGATCGGCCCGAACAAGATCCCGGTCATCAAGGTCGTTCGCGAGCTGACCGGTCTCGGCCTGAAGGAGGCCAAGGACCTCGTCGACGCCACGCCCAAGGCGGTCAAGGAGGGCGTGACGAAGGAAGAGGCCGAGAAGATCAAGGCTGCCCTCGAGGCGCAGGGCGCCAAGGTCGAGATCAAGTAGCGGGGCCACTGGGGCGGCCGGCGAGCCGGCCGCCCCGGCCAGCACGCATCAAGCATCCTTCCGGCGTCCGGATGTTTGACAGCTCAAGGATCGGTGGTATCCTACTCGTTCTGTGAGCGCGGCCCCTCCCTCTTCTCCCTCCGCCAAGGAGCGGTTCATGCTGTCTGTCGCTGACTCGTCCCTGAGGGCGCCGCTGGCCCCCGAGCGCAAGCGGTACGCGCGCATCCCCGAGGTCCATCCGATCCCGAACCTGATCGAGCTGCAGCTCGATTCGTTCCGCTGGTTCATCGAACAGGGCCTGCGCGAGCTCTTCGAGGAGATCAGCCCGATCCAGGACTTCACCGGGCGAGTCATGGAGCTCCGCTTCGGAAAGCACGAGTTCGGTGAGCCGAAGTACACCGAGCTGGAGTGCCGCTCCCGCGACCTGACCTACGCCAAGCCGCTCTACGTCGACGTCGAGCTCCACATCAAGGAGACCGGCGACATCCAGGGCCAGCGCGTCTACATGGGCGACTTCCCGACCATGACCGGCCAGGGCACGTTCATCATCAACGGCGCCGAGCGCGTAGTGGTCAGTCAGCTGGTCCGCTCGCCGGGCGTCTACTACACCGCCACGGAGGATACTTCGACCGGCCGCAAGCTCTTCAGCGCGAAGGTCATCCCCAACCGCGGCGCCTGGCTGGAATTCGAGACCACCGCCAAGCAGAATGCGCTGCAGCTCTGGGTCAAGGTCGACCGCAAGCGCAAGCTCGAGGCCACCAAGCTCCTGCGTGCCGTCGGCTACGAGCAGAACGAGGCGATGCTCGAGCTGTTCCGTCGCGTGGATACGACAGACCCCGGCCAGATCGCCGCGACGCTCGAGAAGGACACCACCTCGACGCGCCACGAAGCCCTCATCGAGGTCTACAAGAAGCTGCGCCCTGGCGATCCGCCCACCGGCGACAACGCCGAGAAGCTCGTCGAGAGCCTCTTTTTCAACTTCCGGCGCTACGACCTCGGCCGTGTCGGCCGCTACAAGGTCAACAAGAAGCTCGACGCCGTGGCGGCCCGCATGGGCATCGAGTTGCCCCGCACGGAGCGCACGATCACGCGCGAGGACATCGCCGCCATCGTCGGCCACCTCATCGAGCTCAACAACGATCTCGGCCAGCCGGATGACATCGACCACCTCGGCAACCGCCGCATCCGCGCCAACGGCGAGCTGATCCAGAACGCCTTCCGCATCGGCCTCCTGCGCATGGAGCGCGTGGTCAAGGAGCGCATGACGATCCAGGAGATCGAGAAGGCGACGCCCAACGCACTGATCAACATCCGCCCTGTGGTGGCCGCCATGAAGGAGTTCTTCGGCGGCAGCCAACTCAGCCAGTTCATGGACCAGACGAACCCGCTGGCCGAGCTGACGAGCAAGCGGCGCCTCTCGGCCCTCGGCCCCGGCGGCCTGTCGCGCGAGCGCGCCGGCTTCGACGTCCGCGACGTCCACCACAGCCACTACGGCCGGATCTGCCCCATCGAGACGCCCGAGGGCCCGAACATCGGCCTCATCGGCTCGCTGGCCACCTACGGCCGCATCAATGAGTACGGCTTCATCGAGACCCCCTACCGCAAGGTGAAGCGCACCACGAGCTGGGACGGCCCCGAGGTCGAGCGCGAGATCGCCGACGCCGACCTCGTCGCCAGGTCCGGCACGGTCGTCCTCAAGAAGGGCGAGCGCTTCACGAAGGAGGCCGTGGCCGAGCTGAAGAAGCAGAAGGCCGACGCCTTCCCCATCCGGCCGCGGGTCACCGACGAGATCGTCTACCTCGACGC
>JBGPMJ010000183.1:0-5514 GCA_041486935.1 Candidatus Limnocylindria bacterium
CAGGGCAGCCTGGGCGGCGGCGGCTCGAACGCCCGCTTCCTCGGCAGCGGCTCCAGCTCCGGCGGCTTCCGGGGTCCGACGGCCGGGAACAAGCAGTTCTCGACCGGCGACATCGACAAGGTGCTCGCCGACTTCGGCCGGCTGGGCAAGCCGGGCGACCCGTCCTACGTCGCCGGCACCGGCGGCGACGGGCAGACGCAGCAGGGCAGCGGCACCGGCCAGGGCACGTCAAGCGACGCGTTCGTGCCCTACACCGGCGTGTTCCAGGACTTCTACGACTTCGCCATCACCAGCCTCGACCGGAGCACGGTCCCGCTGGGCGTCAAGGACTACGTGCGCGACTACTTCTCCTCGCTGAACCCCTGACCCGACACACCGCGGAGGACCCACCGATGACCGAGCAGGCGATCGAGCCGGCGGCGACCAAGCTCAGCCCCGAGGAGTTCGCGGACCGCGCCCGCGCCATCGAGCGTGAGGTGGGCCGCGTCATCGTCGGCCAGCACGCGCTCGTGCGGCAGACGCTCATCGTCATGCTGGCCAACGGCCACGCGCTCCTGGAAGGCGTCCCGGGCCTGGGCAAGACACTCCTCGTGCGCACGATGGCCGAGGTCCTCGACTGCGCCTTCAACCGCATCCAATTCACGCCGGACCTCATGCCCGCCGACATCGTGGGCACGAACATCCTCATCGAGGAGGAGGGCGGCCGGCAGTTCCGCTTCCAGCCGGGCCCGATCTTCGCCAACCTCGTGCTCGCCGACGAGATCAACCGGGCCACGCCCAAGACCCAGTCGGCGCTGCTGGAGGCGATGCAGGAGCAGCAGGTCTCGATCGCCCGCCAGCGCTACAAGCTCGATCCCCCGTTCTTCGTGCTGGCCACCCAGAACCCTCTCGAGATGGAGGGCACCTACCCGCTGCCGGAGGCCCAGCTCGACCGCTTCCTGTTCAAACTCTGGGTCCCCTTCCCCACCGAGGAGGACCTCATCGCGATCATGGACCGCACGACGGGCGCCGATGTCGCCAGCGTCGAGCACGTGGCGAGCGGGGCGGACCTCGTGGCCATGCAGCGGCTCGCGCGGAGCGTGCCCATCGCGCCGCACGTCACCGCCTACGCCGTCAGCCTCCTGTCGGCCACGCACCCCGACAATGAGCGCGCCCCGGGGCTGGTCAAGGAGTACGTGCGCTACGGCGGCTCGCCGCGCGGCGCCCAGGCGCTCGTGCTGGCGGGCAAGATCGGCGCCCTCATGGACGGCCGCTTCAACGTGGCCATCGACGACGTGCGCGAGGTGGCGCTCCCGGCGCTCCGGCACCGCGTCATCCGCAACTTCGAGGGTGAGGCGGAGGGCATCACGCCCGACGCGATCATCCGCTCCGTCCTCGACGCGGTCCCGCCGCCCAGCGTCAGCTAGCGCCGCGGAGCGCACCATGAGCGACCCGCGAGCCGAGCCGGCGGCGGCCGAAGCGTCGGCGCGCCACGACCTGCTGCCCGCGGCGGTCGACCCGACCGTCTTCGACGAGGCCTTCCTGCGCCAGCTCGAGCGGCTCATGCTCGTCACACGCAAGGCCGTGCGCGGCGGCATGAAGGGCGTCCGGCGCAGCGCCAAGCGCGGCGTCTCGGTCGAATTCGCCGACTACCGCAACTACACCATGGGCGACGACCTGCGCACGCTCGACTGGAACATCTACGCCCGCCTCGAGAAGCTCTTCGTCAAGCTCTTCATCGAGGAGGAGGACGTGACCGTCCACATCCTCCTCGACGCGTCGGGCTCGATGGGCCTGGGCGCCCCCGACAAGCTGCTCTTCGGAAAGCGCGCCGCGGCCGCCCTGGCCTACGTCGGGCTCGCCTCGTACGACCGCATCAGCATCGCCGTGCTGCAGGGCCGCGTGGCCCGCCGCTACCCCGCCGTGCGCGGCACCGGCCGCATCTTCCAGGTGCTGGCCGACCTCTCCCCGGTCAAGGCCGCCCCCGGCCCCACGGACCTCGCCGCCTGTGCCCGGCACTACGCCGCCCAGCTCACGCAGCGTGGCCCGCTCATCCTCATCAGCGACCTCTTCGACGCCAACGCTGAGCGCGCCATCTCCGAGCTGGCCGGGACGCGCTGCGAGGTGGCGGTCCTGCACACGCTCAGCCCCGACGAGCTGGATCCGCCGCTCGAGGGCGACCTGCGCCTCGTCGATACCGAATCGGGGGCTGGCGTGGACATCACCGCCGACCTCTCGACGATGGACGCCTACAGGGCGCGGCTCACGGCCTGGCAGGCCGGGCTCGACGCGGTGGCCACGAAGCGCCGCGTCGCCTACGTGGTGGTGCCAACGACCCTCCCCCTGGCCGACCTCGTCTTCGCCGAGCTGCGGCGCCGGCGCGTGGTGGCCTGAGGTCCGGCGATGCCGTTCCTGGCGCCCCTGGCGCTGGCCGGGCTGGCCTTCATCCCGCTCATCGTCGCCTTCTACCTGCTGCGTCTACGGCGCACGGAGCGGACGGTCAGCAGCACCTACCTCTGGCAGCAGCTCGTGCGCGACCTGGAGGCCAACGCGCCCTGGCAGCGCCTGCGTCGCTCGCTGCTCCTTCTCCTCCAGCTGCTCCTCGTGGCGGCCCTGGTCCTCGCCGCGGCGCGCCCCTTCCTGGAGCGGCCGGCGGGCCTGGCGCGGGACCTCGTGCTGGTCGTGGACGCCTCGGCGAGCATGGGCGCCACGGACGTCTTTCCCGACCGCCTGAGCGCGGCCAAGCGCGCCGCCATCGAGGCGCTGGCGGGGCTCCCGGCCGACGGCAGGGTGAGCATCGTCGCCGCCGGGGAGACGGCGCGGGTGGTGGCCAACGAGGTGACCGACCGCGGCCGGGCCGCCGATGCCATCGAGGGCATCCGGCTCAGCAACGCGTCGGGCGACCTGGGCGACGCCCTCAAGCTGGCCGGGGCGCTGGCCGCGCGAGCACGGGGCGCGGAGGTCCTCGTCGTCACCGACGACGCGTCCAGCCACGTCCCGGAGGTGCGTCTCTCGGTGCCCATCCGCGTCCTGACCGTGGGGCGCGAGCGGCGCAACCAGGCCATCGTCGCGCTGGCCGTGCAGACCGGTGCGGGCGGCGTGAAGCGCAGCCTCTTCGTGAGCGTCGCCAACCTCGACACGCGGCCGGCCACGCGGCGGCTGCAGGTCCTCGCCGATGGCGCCCCCTTCACCGCGCGCGACCTCTTCCTCGACCCGCTCACCCGCACGGAGGTCGTCATCGACGAGCTGCCCCAGGGCACCGCCGTCGTCGAGGCCCGCCTCACGGCCGTGGACGGCGCCGCTGGGGCGACCGGTCCCGCCGACCAGCTGGCGGCCGACGACGCGGCCTGGGCCATCGTGCCCTCCGACCGGCTGCAGCGGATCCTCCTCGTCGGGCCTGGCAATGTCTACGTGCAGAACGCCTTGTCGCTGCTGCCCAACGTCGAGCTGTACGGCGTCAGCGGCGTGGATTACCCGAAGACGAGCGGTCTCGACAAGTTCGACCTGCTCGTCTTCGACGGCTTCCTGCCGGCGCTCCTGCCCGACAAGCCGATCCTCGCCATCGCCCCGCCGCGCACGAGCGCGCTGGGCACGGTCAGCGGTAGGCTCACCGACCCGTACATCGCCGCGCCCGCACCGGACGAGCCACTGCTGCACGACGTGGACCTGACCCGCCTCCACGTCGCGATGGCACAGCGGCTGGAGCTGCCCGCCTGGGCGCGCATGGTCATCCCAGGTCCGAAGCAGGCGCCCCTCCTCTACGTCGGCGCCCGCGAGGGCCTGCCCACCGCGGTGCTCGCCTTCGACCTGCGCCAGAGCGACCTGCCGCTCCAGATCGCTTGGCCGATCCTCGTGGCGAACGTCTCCGATGAGCTGCTGGGCCGCGACGCGAGCACGCTCCATCCGATCGCCCCGGGCGCGCCGGTCGAGCTGCTCCTGCCGCCGGGCTCCGCCGGCATGCGCGTCAGCGCACCCGATGGGAGCGCCACGGAGCTGGTCCCTGGCGCCACCGGCGCCTCCACGGTCACCTTCGTGGGCACGGGCCAGCTCGGCGTCTACCGCGCGCAACCGATCCCCGCCGCGCCCAAGCCGCTCCCCAGCGGCGCCACGCGGAGCCCGGCGCCGAGCCCGACCCCTAGCCCCAGCGGGTCGGAGGCTCCGGGGGCGGTCGGGCCCGTGCGCTTCGCGGTCGACCTCTTCGACCCCGAGGAGTCGAACATCGCGCCCGGCGACGGAGCACGCCTGGCGGCGCTCGGTGGGCCACCCGCGGCGGGCGGCGAGGCCGGCATCGCCCGGGACGAGTGGTGGGTCCCCATCGCCCTGCTGGCGCTGCTGCTCCTCCTCGCCGAGTGGCTCGTCTACGAGCGCGACGGCGCGCGGCGCATCCTTGGCGCCCTGCGCTCCGCCGCCACCCTGCGGCCCTTCCGGCGCGGGCGCGTCTGAATATGGGCTTCTCCCTCACCGCACCCGGCCTCCTGTGGCTGCTCGTTCCGGCCGTCGGACTGACGCTGCTGCTGAGCCGGGCCGCGCGTCATCACCTCTCGCGTGGGCGGCGCCGCGTCGCGGTCGCCATCCGGATCCTGCTCCTCACCCTCGTCGTGTCGGCGCTGGCGGGGCTCCAGCTGGTCCTGCCGGTGGACAGGCTGACCACGGTCTTCGTGCTCGACCTGTCCGACTCGGTGGGCGCCCCGGGGCGCACGGCGGCGGTCGACTTCGTGCGCCAGGCGATCGAGAAGACACCCGACGGCGACCGCTCGGGCATCGTCGCCTTCGGCGGCGACGCGCTCGTCGAGCGCCTGCCCAGCGAGCTGAAGGAGATGGCCACGGTCGCGTCGGTGCCCGTGAAGAGCGCCACGGACATCGGCGCCGCGCTGCGCCTGGCGGCGGCGCTCTTCCCCGACGAGACGCAGAAGCGCATCGTGCTCGTCAGCGACGGCAACGACACGACCGGCCGCGGCCCGTCGGAGGCCGCCCTCGCCGCCGCGCGCGGCGTCCAGGTGGAGACGCACCTCGTCGGGGAGCTGGCCGCCGAGGAGGTCATCGTGGAGCGGCTGCGCACGCCGGCCACGGCGCGCGTCGGCGAGGAGATCGAGGCCACGGTCACCATCACCTCCACGGTGAAGCAGCCTGCGACCGTGCGCCTCTTCGGCGACGGCGAGCAGATCGGCTCGCAGGAGGTGACCCTCGACGCCGGCTCGAACACCGTCGTCTTCCGCACGAAGGCCACCGAGGCCGGCTTCCACACCTTCCGGGCGCTCGTCGAGGCGGGGCGGGACACCTTCGCCCAGAACGACCGCGCCGACTCGAACACGATCGTCAAGGGCGACCCGCGCATCCTCGTCGTGGCCGGCGACGAGGAGGTGGCGGCGAACCTCGTGGCCGCCCTGCAGCATCAGCGCCAGGACGTCACGACCGTCGCGCCGGAGGCCGTCCCGGGCTCGCTGACGGGCCTGGCCGCCTACGACTCGGTCGTGCTCGTGGACGCGCCCCGCACGCGCCTGAGCCAGCAGCAGATGCTGGCCATGCAAGCCTTCA
>JBGPMJ010000184.1:0-5506 GCA_041486935.1 Candidatus Limnocylindria bacterium
CCCGCCGTTCACGCCGGACGTGGCCGTGCTGCCCGCGCCGGGGCTGGCGACGACGCCGACCTGACCGGCGACTTTCGATTGGGCGGGGTCGTTGGCGAGGTTGAACATGTAGGTCCAGTTGAGGGCGAACGCGGCGCTGCCAGCCGAGAAGGTGTTCCGGACGTCCTCCTCGAGGAAGCCGGTGGAGGCAGGGTTCGTCAGCCCGTCATCGATGGTCTGCTTCATCCACTGAAGAGCGGCGAGCGGGCCGCCCTGGTTGAAGGTGGCGTTGCCCTGATCGTCGACGAACGACGCACCGCCCATCACGGCGGCCAGCTGCGTCCAGTCGCAGATCGCGGCTTCCGCCTGCGCCCAGCTCCAGGCCAGCGGATATTCCACGATGCCCTTGTCCTTGATCGCCTTGGCCTGCGTGAGCAGCTCGTCCCAGGTCGTGGGCGGAGCGCTGAAGCCGGCGTCGGCGAGCATCTTCTTGTTGTAGAAGAGGAACTTCGTGTCGTTGATCCAGGGCACGGCGTAGAACTTGCCCTGGTACTCGGCACCGGCGAAGGCGGACGCGAAGACGTCGCTCTTGTACTCGGCCGGGATCTTGTCGGTGATGTCCACGACGAGCTTCGCCTTGGCGAACTCGGCCGGCCAGATGGCGTCCATCAGGACCGTGTCGTAGGCTCCGGCGCCGCCCGCCTGGCTGGTCACGATCTTGTCGTGCAGCGCGTCGTAGGCGACGAACTCCAGGTTGACCTTGATGTCGGGGCTGCCCGCCGTGAAGGCGGCCGTCATCTCCTTGACGTTGTCTTCGGAGTACGCCGCCTGCTTCATGAACAGGGCGTTGAGCGTCACCGGCCCGGCACTCGGGGAGGCCCCGGCGCCACATGCTCCGGCGGCGATGGCCACCGCGCCGAGGAGCGCAACGAGGCGTTTCCGGCTCCGGTGACGCATGGTGGGGATGGACATCCGATCTCCTCCTTCGAACTCAGGGTCTGACCATGGCACGGGGCGCGCTGGCGCCGCCGGGACCGAGACGCACGATGGCGGTAGGATAGCAGACCGTTGGTGCCAACAACAGTGACAACCGGTACCATTGATGGGACAAGTGGGAGATCTGATGGGTCCAGGCATCGCCGGGGCGGGCCCCGCCCATGCGCCCCGTGATCGGCGCTATGTCGTCGTCGCGCGCGCCCTGGCCGAGGATCTCCGCGCCGGCTCGCTCGGCGACACCACCCACCTGCCGTCCGAACGCGCGCTCTGTGCGCGTTTCGGCGTCAGCCGGGTGACCGTCCGCCGCGCGCTGCGCGAGCTCGAGGGGGAGGGCCTGATCGTCGCCTCCCCCGGTCGCGGCTGGTTCGTGCGCGGCGATCGCTTCGAGGAGCCGGACAACGAGCTGCTCAGCTTCACGGCCGTCGCGGAAACGCGCGGGCTCCGGGCCACTGCCCGCGTGCTCAGGGCGACGATGCTCGAGGCGAGCCTCGACGAGGCGGAGTCCCTCGGCGTCGCGCCCGGCGCCCCACTCGTCGGGCTGCACCGTCTCCGCCTCCTCGACGGCGTCCCGCTCGCGATCGACCGCAGCCTTGTACCCGCCTCACGCGTGCCGGGACTTCTCGAGCGCGACTGGACGACCGCCTCGCTCTACGAAGTGATGGACGAGGCAGGCTGCGCCCCGGTCCGGGCCGATTACGTGGTCCGCGCGGACGCCGCCGATGCGGACGAGGCGCGGCTGCTGGGACTTCAGCCGGGAGGGCCCGTCCTGCGAGCCGAGCAGCTCTCGTACGACGCCGCCGGCCGGCCGGTCCAGCTCTGTCGGCTGACCTACCGCGGCGACCGCTACCGCTTCCACGCCAGTCTCGCCCGCCGCGGCTGAGGCCGCCCGGACGGGGTCGACGGGCTCGGCGTCCCGTATCGACCCGTCCTCAGGTGTGCGGACCGCTGTGCTTCTCGGGTGCCGGCGAAACGACCCCCCGCACCGTGCCGGTGAGGACGCCACGGGCGACCTCGGCCACGTGGGCGGGGGTGAAGCCGAAATGCTCGAAGATGGTGGGCGCGGGCGCAGAGGCGCCGTAGCGCTCGATGGCGATCATGGCCCCCTCGGGGCCGACCCAGCGGTCCCAGCCGAGCGAGACGCCGGCCTCGATGCTGACGCGCCTCGTGACCTCGGGGGGAAGGACGTCGTCGCGGTAAGCCATGGGCTGCGTCGCGAACCGCTCCCAGCAGGGGAGGGAGACCACCCGTGCGCGGATGCCCTCTTCCTCGAGCTCCCTGCGGGCGGCCACGGCGAGCTGGAGTTCCGAGCCGGTGGCGATGAGGATGACATCCGGGGTGGCCGGTTTCCCGAGGCCGTCGACCGCATCGGCCAGAACGTAGCCGCCACGCCGCAGGCCCTCGGCGGCCATCTCCGCCGTGCCGGCCAGGACCGGCACCTTCTGGCGGGTCAGCGCCAGCGCCACCGGCCCGTCCCGTCGCTCGGCGGCCAGCCGCCAGGCGGCGACCGTCTCGTTGGGGTCGCCGGGGCGCACGAACCAGAGGTTGGGCATCGCCCGCAGCGCGGCGTAGTGCTCGACCGGCTCGTGCGTGGGGCCGTCCTCGCCCAGCCCCACCGAATCGTGTGTCCAGACGTAGACCACGTGCAGGCCGGCCAGGGCGGCGATGCGCACGGCGCCGCGCATGTAGTCGCTGAAGGTCAGGAAGGTGCCCGCGTAGGGCAGGAAGCCGCCGTGGTAGGCGAGCCCGTTGGCGATGGCGCCCATGGCGTGCTCGCGCACCCCGAAGCGGAGGTTGCGACCGTCCTCGTGGGCGGTGAAGTCGCCGCCGCCCTTCACGTCGGTCAGGTTGCTCTCGGACAGGTCGGCCGCGCCGCCGAACAGCTCGGGAAGCGCCGCGGCGAGGGCCTGGATCGTCGCCTGCGAGGCGTTGCGCGTGCCCATCGCGTCGTCGGGCCCGTAGGCCGGCAGCGCCGCCGTCCAGTCCGCGGGCAGCCGCCCGGCCACGCGCCGCTCGAACTCGGCGGCCTCGGCGGGGTAGGCCGTCTGGTAGGCGGCGAAGCGCTCGTGCCAGTCGTCCAGCAGCGCCCCGCCGCGGGGCAGGGCGGTCCGGAAATGAGCCAGTGCCTCGTCGGGGATGAAGAACTCCCGCTCGGCGTCCCAGCCGTAGGCCTCCTTCGTCAGGCGCACCTCGTCCGGGCCGAGCGGGGCGCCGTGCGCCTTCTGCGAGTCCTGCTTGTTCGGCGACCCGTAGCCGATGTGCGTGCGCACCGCGATGAGGCTCGGGCGAGGGTCGGCCTCGGCGGCCGTCACCGCGGCGGCGATGGCCTCGACGTCGTTGCCGTCCTCCACGCGCGGGGTGTGCCAGGCGTAGGCGTCGAAGCGGGCCAGCACGTCCTCGCTCCAGGCCATCGAGGTCGGCCCATCGAGCTGGATCCGGTTGTCGTCGTAGAGCACGATCAGCTTGCTCAGGCGCAGGTGGCCGGCCAGGCTGGCCGCCTCCGCGCTGACGCCCTCCTGCAGGTCGCCGTCCGAGCAGATGACGTACGTGCGGTGATCGACGATCGTGTGGCCCGGGCGGTTGAATTCTGCCCCGAGGCGCCGCTCGGCGATGGCCATGCCCACCGCGTTGGCGATGCCCTGGCCCAGCGGCCCGGTGGTCGCCTCGACACCCGGCGCGAGGCCCCATTCCGGGTGGCCCGGCGTCCGCGAGCCCCACTGGCGGAAGCGCTCCAGCTCCTCCAGCGGGAGGTCGAAGCCGGTCAGGTGCAGCAGCGCATACAGCAGCATGCTGGCGTGGCCGGCGGAGAGCACGAAGCGGTCGCGGTCGGGCCAGTCGGGGTCGGCCGGCGCGTAGCGCAGGGCCCGGGTCCAGAGTACGTAGGCCATCGGCGCCATGCCCATCGGCGCGCCGGGGTGGCCGCTGTTGGCCCGCTGCACGCCGTCGATGGCGAGCGTTCGGATCGTGTCGATGGCCAGCTGATCGAGGCCAGCGGCGGTCATCGTCATGCGCGGTCGCTCCATCGGTTCGGTCAGGGGTCGTGGCTATGATAGTCGCGGACATGCAGTCCCAACCGCGGCCCGTCCGCCGGCCTTCCCGTGCCTCCTCCGGACGCGCCCGGACCCGCCTTCGGATCGTCGCCCTGGGCGACCTCGTGGTGGACATCGTGGCCGCCACGAAGGAGCCGCTGGCCCACGCCAGCGATGCCGCCGGCGCGATCGTCTTCCGCCAGGGCGGGTCGGCGGCGAACACCGCGCGCTGGATCGCGCGGCTCGGCGGCGAGGCGGCCTTCGTCGGCGCCGTCGGCCGCGACGAGTGGGGGCGGCGGCTCGACGCCTCCCTGACGGACGCCGGCGTGCGGGTCCACCTCGTGCGCAAAGCGGGAAGGACGGCGCGCATCGTGGCCCTCGTCGAGCCGGGCGGCGAGCGCACCTTCGTCACCGACCGCGGCGCGGCCGATCAGCTGACGCCGGAAGACCTTCGGGCGGCCTGGTTTGCCGGCGCCGCCGGGCTGCACCTGCCCGCGTACTCACTCCTCAACGAGCCGCTCGGCGCGGCCGCGCGACGGGCCGCCGAGCTGGCCCGCGCCGCCGGCGCGACCGTCTCCGTGGATCTCGCCTCGCGGCGGCCGCTCCTGTCGCACGGGCGGCGCACAGCGTGGGAGAGGATCGCCGCCCTGTCCCCCGATCTCCTGTTCGCCAATGCGGGCGAGGCCGCTGCCCTGGCGGGAGCCCGCGGGGAGCACCATCTTCTGGATCTGGCGCCGGTCGTCGTGGTCAAGGAGGGACCGGGCGGCTGCCGTCTCATCGTCCGCGGCCCCGGCAGCGTCGCCGGTGCCGAGCCGGTCCGCCTGGTGGTGGCTACGATCCACGTCGCCGCCCCGGACACGACCGGTGCCGGCGATGCCTTCGATGCCGGTTTCCTCCTGGCCTGGCTGGGGGCGCCGGCCGAAACACGCCACGATGCCGCCGTCCTGCGCTGGGCAGCCCTCGCCGGCCACCGTGCGGCGGCGCGGCTGCTCACCGGGCCGCGGAGGGAGCGGCTGGGGTAGCTGCGCGCCAGCGGCTCGCGACATCGGGCCGACGCTCCGCCGGGTACGCTACGTTCGATGCCCGCCGCTCGTCACCCGGCCCTGGAGATCGCCCCCGTCGTCGCCCACGCGCTGGCCACCGGGCGCCCGGTCGTGGCGCTCGAGTCGACGCTCATCAGCCATGGGCTGCCGGCGCCGCGCAACCTGGAGGTGGCGCTCGCCGCGGAGGCAGCCGTGCGCGCCGAGGGGGCCGTGCCCGCGACCATCGCTGTACGCGACGGCAGGCTGCTCGTGGGCCTGTCGCGCGCGGAGATGGAAAGCCTGGCCGTGGCGCGGGACGTCATCAAGGCCTCGCGCCACAACCTCGCCGCGGCGCTGGGCCGGCCTGGCTGGGCGGGCACCACGGTGAGCGCGACGATGATCGCCGCGCACCTGGCCGGGATCCAGGTCTTCGCCACGGGCGGCATCGGCGGCGTCCACCGCGGCGGCAGCGCGAGCATGGAC
>JBGPMJ010000185.1:0-5414 GCA_041486935.1 Candidatus Limnocylindria bacterium
ACGCGCGGGCGGTGCCTCGTGCCGTTCGGCAGCCGCTCGGGCGGCGTCATCCTAGCGCGAATCGCGGACCCCGGATCGGCGGCGCAGGGCAGCGCCGGGCGGCGCTGGGGTATCCTGAGCCACCCCGATCGCCCGACACGGAGGACCCGCTTGAAGCTCCAGGAGTTCCACGCCAGACAGCTCCTGCGGGCCTCGGGGTTACCGGTCCCAGACTGGTCGGTGGCGACGA
The DNA here is from genome assembly GCA_041486935.1 of Candidatus Limnocylindria bacterium. GTDB lineage: Bacteria > Chloroflexota > Limnocylindria > Limnocylindrales > CSP1-4 > CSP1-4. The sequence continues at coordinate 230 of JBGPMJ010000185.1, forward strand.
CGCCACAGGAGGTGGGCGAGGCCGCCGTGGGGTATCTGGCGCGGGGCGCGGAACGCGTGGTGGTCAAGGCCCAGGTCCTTGTCGGCGGGCGCGGCAAGGCCGGCGGGGTGAAGCTGGCGGCCACCCCCGAGGAGGCCGCGGCGATCGGCCGGGCCATCCTGGGCATGGAGATCAAGGGAATCAGGGTGCGCCGGGTGCTGGTCGCGCCCGCCGCCGACATCGTCCACGAGTACTACCTCGGCGCCGTCCTCGACCGCGCGGCGCGGCGCATCCTGCTCATGGGCTCAGCGGCCGGCGGCGTCGAGATCGAGGATGTCGCCCGGACCGATCCCGCGGCCGTCGTTCGCGTCCACGCCCACCCGCACCTGGGGCTGCTCGAGTACCAGGCGCGCCAGATGGCCTTCGCCCTCGGCCTGGGCGCCCACCTCGGTGCTGCGGTGGGCATCGCCCGCGGCCTGGTGGCGACGATGGTCGCCAACGACGCCGACCTCGTCGAGGTCAACCCGCTGGCCATCGTGCGCGAGCGTGCGTCCGGCGGTACCGAGACGCTGAGCCTGCAGTGCCTCGACGCCAAGGTCACCATCGACGACTCGGCGCTGCCACGTCACCCGGAGCTGGAGGCGCTGCGCGACCTCGACGAGGAGGACCCCACCGACGTGGAGGCCCGTGCCGAGGGCCTGAGCTTCATCAAGCTCGAGGGCACGATCGGCTGCATGGTCAACGGCGCCGGCCTGGCCATGACCACCATGGACCTCGTCAAGCGCGCCGGCGGCGCGCCGGCGAACTTCCTCGACATCGGCGGCGGGGCGCGCTCCGACAAGGTCGCCGCCGCCATGCGCCTCATCCTCAGCGACGCCAACGTGCGCGCCATCCTCGTCAACATCTTCGGCGGCATCACCCGCGGCGATGAGGTCGCCCGCGGCCTGATCGAGGCGCGGGCGCAGCAGGAGCGCGACGTGCCCATGGTCGTGCGCATCGTGGGCACCAACGCAGCCGAGGCGGCGACCATCCTCGAGGCGGCCTCGTTCGAGACGGCAACCAGCCTCGACGACGCGGCCGCCCGGGCCGTCGCCGCCGCCGAGCGGGCCGGAGCGGCGGCGTGAGCATCCTCGTGGGGCGCGAGACGCGCCTCGTCGTGCAGGGCATCACCGGCCGTGAGGGCGAGTTCCACTCCCGCCAGATGCAGGCCTACGGCACGCGCATCGTGGCCGGCCAGCGGCCGGGCAAGGGCGGCCAGCGCGTGCTGAACGGCACGGTCCCGGTCTTCGACACGGTCGCCCAGGCGGCGGCCGAGGCGGGGGCGAACACGAGCGTGATCTACGTCCCCGCGGCGGGTGCCCCGGATGCCATCCTGGAGGCGGTGGACGCGGGGATCGGCACCATCTTCTGCATCACCGAGGGCATCCCCGCCCTGGACATGCTGAAGGTCGTGCCGGTCGTCGAGGCGGCGGGGGCGAAGCTCATCGGCCCCAACTGCCCCGGCGCCACGTCGCCCGGGCGCGCGAAGGTGGGCATCATCCCGGCCTCGATCCACCGCGAGGGCCGCGTGGGCCTCGTGTCGCGCTCCGGGACGCTGACCTACGAGGTCGTGCAGGCCATGACCGACGCGGGCATCGGCCAGTCCACCTGCGTGGGCATCGGCGGCGACCCCATCCACGGGCTCACCTTCAGCGATGTGCTGGCGCTCTTCCGCGACGACCCCGAGACCGACGCCATCGTGCTCATCGGCGAGATCGGCGGCAGCGAGGAGGAGCAGGCGGCGGCCTTCGCCGCGGAGCACCTGCAGGGCATGCCCATGGTCGCCTTCATCGCCGGCCGCACCGCCCCCGAGGGCAAGCGCATGGGCCATGCCGGGGCCATCGTCTCGGGCGGCATGGGCACGGCGGCGGGCAAGGTCGCAGCACTCGAGGCGGCCGGGGTCCGCGTCGCCGCCTCCCCCACCGAGATCCCGCGCCTGCTCTTCGAGGCCGGCGTCCGCCCTCAGTAGCCCAGGGCGCCCCAGGAGGGGCCGCCCGGCGCCTCGATGAGCTCGACCAGGACGCCGCGGCAGGAGCGCGGATGGAGGAAGGCGACGGGTCCCTCGGCGCCCTTGCGCGGCACGCTGTCGATGAGCTCGACGCCGTCGATGGCCAGGCGGGTCAGCGTGTCGGCGAGGTGCGGCACCTCGAAGCAGATGTGGTGGAAGCCCTCTCCCTTGCTGGCCAGGAAGCGCGCCACGCCGGTCGTGTCGTCGGTGGGTTCCACGAGCTCGATCTTCGTGTCGTCCACGGGCAGGAAGGCGATCGTCACGCGGTCTTCGGGGATGGGCCGCACGAGCTCGACCGGCAGGCCGAGGATGTCGCGGTAGAAGCCGAGCGCGGCCTCGAGGTCGCGCACGACGATGGCCACGTGGTGGATCCGCCCGAGGCGATGCTCGTGGGCGATGCGAGCGGCGGCGGACGGAGGTGTCATGGCGGCATCGTCGCACATGGGGGAAGGCCTCTACCTCAGACGGTGACGAGCTCCCGGTGCTCGCCCCAGGCCGCACGCAGCCGATCGGCGATCTCGCCCAGGGTGGCCTGGGCCTCGACGGCCTCGATGATCCCGGGCATGAGGTTGCCGGTCGCGCGGGCGGTCTCCTCGAGCCGGGACAGCGCCCGCTCGCAGGCCACGCCGTCGCGCTCGGCGCGGACCCGTTGGACGCGCTCGACCTGCTCGGCCTCGGCGCGGGGGTCGATCTGCTGGAGGGGGGGCGAGGGCGTCGCATCGTCCACGTAGCGGTTGACCCCGACGACGACGAGGTCGCCGGCCTCGATGCGGCGCTGGACGCCGTACGCCGCCTCCTGGATCTGGCGCTGCTGGTAGCCCGTCTCGAGGGCGGCGAGCGTGCCACCGAGCGCCTCGATCTCGGCCAGGTAGGCCCCGGCGGCGGCCTCCAGCTCGTTCGTCAGCGTCTCCACGTAGTAGCTACCCGCGAGTGGGTCGGGCGTCTCGGTCACGCCGGCCTCGAAGGCGAGGATCTGCTGCGTGCGCAGCGCCAGGCGGACCGCCTCCTCGGTGGGCAACGCCAGCGCCTCGTCGCGGGAGTTCGTGTGCAGGCTCTGGGCGCCGCCGAGGACGGCGGAGAGCGCCTGGATGGTGGTGCGCACGACGTTGTTGTCGATGGACTGGGCGGTCAGGCTCGAGCCGGCGGTCTGGACGTGGAAGCGACAGGTCATCGAGCGCGGATCCTGCGCCCCGAAACGGTCGCGCACGATGCGCGCCCACATGCGCCGGGCCGCGCGGAACTTGGCCACCTCCTCGAAGAGCTCACTCCAGGCGGCGAAGAAGAAGCTCAGGCGGCCGGCGAAGCGGTCCACGTCGAGCCCCCTGGCGACCGCCGCCTCGACATACGCCACGGCGTCGGCCAGCGTGAACGCCAGCTCCTGGGCGGCCGTGGCCCCCGCCTCGCGCATGTGGTAGCCGGAGATCGAGATCGTGTTCCAGCGCGGCATCTCGTTCGAGCAGAACTCGAAGATGTCGGTCACCAGGCGCATCGACGGCCTGGGCGGGTAGATGTAGGTGCCGCGCGCGATGTACTCCTTGAGCAGGTCGTTCTGGACCGTGCCCGACAGCTTCGCCCGAGGGATGCCCCGCTTCTCGGCAGCCACCACGGTGAAGGCGAGCAGGATGGCGGCCGTGGCGTTGATGGTCATGGAGAGGCTGACCGAGTCGAGCGGCAGCCCGTCAAGGAGCGTCTCCATGTCGGCCAGCGTGCTGATCGGCACCCCCACCCGCCCGACCTCGCCGGCGGCCTGGGCGGCGTCGGAGTCGTAGCCCATCTGGGTGGGCAGGTCGAAGGCCACCGAGAGGCCGGTCTGGCCCTTCTCGAGCAGGTAGAGGAAGCGCCTGTTGGTGTCGGCGGCGGTCGAGAAGCCGGCGTACTGGCGCATCGTCCAGAGGCGGCCGCGGTACATCGTGGCCTGCACGCCGCGGGTGAAGGGGAACTCCCCGGGCCGGCCCAGGTCGCGCTCCTCGTCCAGGCCGTCGATGTCGGCGGGGGTGTAGAGGTCGCGGACCTCGATGTCGCTCGAGGTCCGGAAGCTCGCGCGTCGCTCGGCCTGCTCGGCCAGGGCGCGGGCCCGGGTGGTCGCCCGCCAGCGGTCGCGACCGGTGTCGCTACACTCCCCGCCCGCACTCACGCGATCACCACCAGCTCGTCTCCCAGCTCGATCGTCTGGCCGGCCACGACGCCGACGCGCTCGATGGTACCGGCCCGAGGCGCCAGGACGGCGTTCTCCATCTTCATGGCCTCGATCGAGAGGAGGCGCTGGCCCGACTGGACGGCCTCGCCGACCGCGATGGCGACGGTCACGACGCGCCCGGGGATCTGGGCCCGGATGACCTGGCGAGCCGTCGCCGTCCGGCTCCCCCCGATGCGCGCTGCCCGCTCGCGCAGCTCGGCGCGGGCCGCCGACTCGACGGTGGCCTCGAACCTCCAGCCGTCCACGACCACCTCGAATCGGGCCGGGCCGGGGGAGCCGTGTCGCTCGGGCAAGCGAATGACGGTCGCCCCGGCCGGGAGGCCCTCGCCAGGCGTGACGTCGAGGACCAGCGGCTCGGGCCCGTCAACGACCACGCGCGCCGGCCCGGCGGGCCGCCCGGTGCCGTTCCCGCTCAGCGCGGCCATCGGTCGACGACCTCCCGCCGCCCACTCGCGAGCCAGCCGGAACGGCCATCCGCGCCGTCGGCCGGCACTCCGACGGCGGGTGACGTGCCGGCGAGCGTCGCGTGCGACGGCGCCGCCAGCCCCGCCGCCCAGGCCTCGGCGGCCAGCCGGGCCGCGCGATGCGCGGCCTCGGCCCGGACCGGCGTCGGATCCCAGTAGTCGGGCACGAAATCCGTCGAGAGGTCACCGGCGCGGAAATGGGGCTCGTCCACGAGCCAGCGGTCGAAGGGCACGGTCGTCTGAATGCCAGTGACGACGAGCTCGTCCAACGCCCGGGCCAGCCGGGCGAGCGCCATGTCCCGGTCCTCGGCGACGACCAGGAGCTTGGCCAGCAGGGGATCGTAGTCGCCGCCCACACGGGTGCCGTCCTCGATCCAGTCGTCCATGCGCACGCCCGGTCCGCCCGGTGGCCGCCAGCGGCCCACCGTGCCGGGCACGGGCGCGAAGCCGCGGGCGGGGTCCTCGGCGCTCAGCCGGACTTCGATGGCATGACGATCG